>PWKX01000086.1 GCA_003559585.1 Mollicutes bacterium
ACGCTTCGTCAGTCTTATATTCCATCGTTCAAACGGCAATTTTAAATCAAATTAATCCCTATAAGTACATTTCACATGTCCTTCATATTTTGGCGAACACCAAAATCAATGAACTGGATTTAAATACCTTAACACCATACAATGAAGCCATTAGATAAAAATTTTCTATGAACAGTCCCCAGTGATCCCACTAGGGACTGTTTTATTTTGTCTAGACGTCCTTCAGTTGACGCTTACATAGAAACCATAGAATATTACCGAAAAAACGGTAGAACGGCAACTGAAAGAAAATATAATATTGCTCAAAGCGTGTTTTACAAGTGGGAACGTATTTTGGTGGAAGAAGGTGAAGAGGGATTGGCCATAGAACGGCGCGGTCGACCCAAAGACCCTAAACCCAAAAAAGACGTCAACAAGGACAAGGATTTACTGGAAGAAAATAAACGTTTGCGTATGGAAAACGAATATCTAAAAAAGCTCGACGCCTTGGTTCGCGAACGGGAAGAGCGCGAAAAGAAGAAAAAGTAAAAATTATACTTGAACTAAGGCAGTTAAGAAACTATCCGCTCAATCCGTTACTCAAAATAGCTAGTATAAAGCGCTCAACGTTATACTATGTGAAAGAACGTCTTAACAAGCCTGATCAAGATAGCGCATTAAAAGATATGATTCAAACGATTGCGTTAAAGCATAAACGTAGGTATGGGTATCGTCGTATGGTTTTAGCGTTAAGAAATGAGTACGGCTTAATTGTGAACCATAAGAAGGTTATTAAACTTATGAGACAGTTAAGTGTTCAATCCATTGTCAGACGAAAGAAATACAAGTCTTATAAGGGTGAAGTGGGTAAAATCGCCCTAAATATTTTGGATAGAGATTTTACCACCACGCTACCGAATCAAAAATGAGTTGCGGATTTAACTGAGTTTAAGATTAATGATTGTAAGATCTATTTATCCCCTATAATGGACTTATACACTAACGTGATACTGAGTTATAATATCGGTTATTCTCCAAATGTCAGTCTCGTTACTGAAATGTTAGATCAGGCGATTAAAGGCCGTGATACCACTAATTTAACCTTTCATTTTGATCAGGGATTCCATTATCAGAATCGTTCGTATATATCCAGGTTAGAATATAATAATATTACACAAAGTATGTCCAGAAAAGGAAATTGTCTAGATAACGCAGTCATTGAGAACTTTTTTGATATTCTTAAATCTGAAATGTATTATACGGAGTCGTTTAAATCGCCTTCCCAGTTTATACAAGCTTTAAAAGCATATATCAAATATTACAATGAAGAACGCATTTCAATCAAACTAAAAGGAATGACTCCGGCTCAATACCATCATCATTCCTTAACTAGTACTACTTAATTTTTATTTGTCTAACTTTTGGGGTTCAGTACAAAACCGGTGATTTTATGTTATCGATGTAGGGTGACAATGGCTTCATAGATGTGATTAATCAAAGTTGGTTCATCAAGGTTACGGGATACATCAAACTTTAAAAAGACACTTCCGAAAATCAAACCTTCAATCACCGCTAGTTTATCTTCGTTAATCGGTTTAATCACATTTTCTTGTAACCCTTTATCAAGAATCTTCAATAAATAGGTCTTAACGTTTTGCGTTGTGTTTTGTAATTTTTCAATCATCTCAAGTTTAGCTTCTTTTGGTAGCTTTCTAATATCCGGATGATGTGCGTACTCGTGTAAAGTCTCAATTTTATGTGCGTGTGCGTATACTTGTTTAAGATGTATTTTCAAGCACGTTTCAAACATCTCATTGTCAATCACATCTTCTTGTATGATTTCTGTGATGATATCTTCCACAAGCATCGTTAATGCGTCGATCAACATACTTTCTTTACTATCAAAATACTCATAAATGGTACTTTTACCGATGTCTAAATCCTTAGCGATGTTGCTAATGGTTAGAGATTGATGGTTCTTATCCTCTGTTAAAAACTTTAACACCGTTTCAAGTATGGCCTTTTTCTTAGGATTCATCATCATCACGACCAGTGCTCATTTGCACCTGTTCTTTTTCTGTTTTTGGAACAAAAATCATTGCCAACACACTCATGACAGCAACGAATAGTCCAATAATCATCAGCACAAACTCACCATCAAGCGCGAAGAATAAGGCTACAACTAAACCAATTACCGCAAATAACAATCCAAAGAGGTAACGACCAAATCTTGTTAATAATTCATACATGATTGGAATGATAAAAATGGTTAAGAATGTAGCATAAATGAGACCACCAATTGCTGTGATTGCCATCGGTTGCATCATTTCATCACCTTGACCAATACCAATCGCCATCGCACTCAATGCTAATATCGTAGTCAGAGCGGTCATAAAGATTGGGCGCAATCTTGTTCGTCCAGCGATCACAATTGCATCCATCAGTTCATAGCCTCGTTCACGTAATTGGTTAATGTAATCAACCAGGACAATGCCGTTATTAACCACCACCCCGCTTAAGATGATCAACCCAATCAAGGCCACGATACTAACCGGTAGTCCAAAGATGTAAAGAATCCCAAACCCACCCGTAAAAGCAAGCGGAATGGTCATCATTATGATGAATGGATAGGTCAGTGATTGGAACTGAGAGGCCATGATCATATAAACAAGTGCAATCCCTAATGCCCCAACTAAAACCAACGTTTCAATCGCTGCCATAATTTCTTCATTTTCACCTAGTACGGTTAATTCATACCCTTCAGCCACTTCATAATCAGCCATCATGTCATTGACGTCTTCACCAACTAAAGTAGCATTATAACCACTTTTAAAATCAGCACTAACTGTTAAGCTTCTTACGCCGTTAAAACGACTGATGGTTTCAAACGCTTCTTCACTACTTAGTTCTACGGTTGCGACATCTTCTAAGGTGATGGTTTCTGTTTCATCAAATGGATTTTGACCAACGACTAACGCTTTTAATTCATCCAGGTCTTCAATCGAGCGTTGTTTTTCTTGTCCATCATCATAAATATAAACATCATAGTTTTGTTGGTTCATGCGAAGTGTTGTGACCATTTCAGGGCCTTCTAAATATTCAGAAACTTGCATTAGGATGCCACCAACGGTTAAACCGTATTGAATGGCGGTATCTTTATCAACTGTAATCTTAATGTCTTCGGTTTCTCTACCTAACCCCGCATCAATATCACGTAACCCTTCAATCTCACTTAAAGCATTTGCGAGGCGTTCGGCTTCGCTTCTTAAGGTTGTTAAATCATTACCGCGTATACGAAACTGGATGCCCGCACCAATCACAGCGGCTGTATCCATTTCAGTTCCTTGAACACTAATTTCGAAATCTTGGTAATTGGCTTCTAAAAACCCTTGAATTTCATCAGCCATTTCAATGGTGGTTAAATCGCGGTCATCCCTTAAAACAATATTTAAGGTCACTTGATTATCACCGCCACCAAACATAAAGCCCATCATATCAGCGCCCCCAAAGGTAACACCAACAGTCTCAACATCATCAAATGTCATTAAAGCATCGCCTAACTGATCGAGCAGTTGTTCTAACTCATCGTAATCCAACGGTGTATCAGCACTGTATTCCATGGTCGCTTGCAGCGTCCCCTCATCGGTCGCAGGGAAAAACTCAAAACCACGTGATATGGCTGCAAAAACAGATAAACCAAACAAGGCAACGACCACAATAAGCACCACAGCTTTAACTTTAAAAAACGCTCTTAATACTTTTTCATATCCGGTTTTAATGCCATCAAATAATGTTTTTTTATTAGAAACCTCATCGATTTCTTCTTTTAAGATTCTATTCGCGACTGTCGGCACAAACGTTAAAGCAATTAATAACGATGCCAGTAACGAGAATGTGATTGTTAAAGCTAACTGATAGAATATCTCACGAATGAAGTCTTCAATAAACATAATTGGTAAAAAGACACCAATTGTTGTCAATGTCGATGCAACAATCGCACCACCAACTTGATGTGTGCCTCTAATCGCTGCTTCTTTTCTGGTTTTTCCTTCACTACGCATTCGGTATATATTTTCTATAACGACAATACTGTTATCAACAAGCATCCCAATACCGAGCGCTAAACCACCTAATGACACAATGTTTAACGTGATCCCTGAAAGGTAGATAAGAACTATCGCAAACATCAAGCTAATTGGAATCGCCACACCAATCACGAAAGTCATCCGCACGTTTCTAAGGAAAACAAAGAGCACAATAATCGCTAAAATACCACCGATAATCAAGTTGTTTATCACAGAACCGGTAGCCAAATTAATGTATTCTCCTTGGTCAAATAAAACCGTGATATTTAAGCCTTCTTCTTCATCTGCTAGTTCTAATAAAGCCGCATTGACACCATCAGCAACCTCGGTGGTTGCGTACTCACTTCCCTTTTGCACAGAAACCGTGACCGCTTCATTGCCGTTCACTTTCGAATATTGACGGTCTTGTGCATTCACAAGCTCTACACTAGCAACATCTTCAATGCGAACTGTTGGCATTTCAATACCTGGCATAGGTGATTCAAACTCAAACACTTTTAAATTCTTAATCTCATCTAAATCAGATAAATCATCACCAACGCGTACCATATAATTAGCACCATCTAACTCAATAAATCCAGCAGGAAATGCAAAGTTTTGCGCTTGCAAAATACCACTCATCATCTCTTTATCAATGCGTGGTGTATCAAAATCTGGTCTCTCACCAGTGAATGCCTCAATCATATCTTTCAGTTCTTCCATTTGTTCGGCAATCTCATCGTTTTTTTCATCTAACAATGCTTGATCGATTTGAATGCGCACCTCTGACTCATAACCGCCAGATATGTTTAAAGACGCCACACCTGAGACACGTTCAACTCGTGGCGAGAGTGTATCATTAAGCCATTCGGTTAGTTCTGGCAACTCCATGTCATCATGTGTCACACTAAAACTCATCACCGGTAGCATATCCGGGTTCAATCGTATGATATTGGGATTACTTGCCTCATCAGGTAGATTATCCAATACCATGTTTAGTCCCTCACGCATTTCAATAACCGCAGAGTCCATGCTGGTCCCTGAGCTAAACTCAAGCATGATCATACTAAAATTTTCTGCGGACGTTGAGGTTACTTCTAAAATATTCGTGGTTGTTTGCAGTGAATTTTCAAGTGGCACCGTAACTTCTTGTTCGACCTCTTCTGGGGTTGCCCCAGGATAGGTTGTCACAACCACCGCAAACGGTAAGTTGATGTCAGGTATTAAATCCGTGGTTAAGCGGTTAAATGACACCACACCAAAAATGATGATGGCAATAACCACCATAAACACTGTCACAATCTTTTCTACTGAAAATTGTATAAAATTCTTCATGTTATCACCCTTTTAATCGTCATAAAATAGTCCGACCGAACATTCGGTCGGACTGATTATATCACATTGATTTTTTCAAAACAACACAGATACTTCTAATTTGTTGGGACGTTGATTGATTTACTACCATTCACAGTACTAGCCGTCACATCAACATCAAATTCCCGGTTCCCATTATAGAAGTGAATATTACCATTGGTAGTCGATAAGACGACACGCTCAGTATAGACATCATTTAATGTCACTTTTCCGTTGGTTGTTTTAGCTTCAAGCCGTGTCCCATCTAATTGATCTACATTTAACCGTTCGATTTTAATTTCACCATTCGTGGTTTGTGCATACAGTGTTTTTATATTGCCACGATCAACCTCTATTAAACCATTGGTTGTTTTGGCTTCAAGTCTATCTGCTTGAACGTTATAAATACGAATTCTACCATTGGTTGTCTTCACATGATTATCATCTCTTAAAATGAGATCTTCTAACTTGATATCACCATTGGTTGCCGATACATCGATGGCATTAAATTCTAAGCCCAGTATGGTGATTTTTGAATTAGTACCATAAACATCTGCTGTTTCTATGATCATGTCTTCTGGAATATAAATTGTTATTGTCCCTTGATCACGCATAAAGTTAATTAAATTGTTAAAACTAAAGATTCTAAACGGCATCTCATTATGGATACGAATAATTTTTTGCTCTGTGTCAATGTCAATGTCCGTTTCAACATGATCACTTATTTCACCTGTGACACGAATATCATCGTCATCTTCTAATCTTAAAATTTGAATATTGCCAACATCCATCGACACATCGATTTTCCAACCTTCAGTCTCAGTAACAGCGGATGAGGTTTCATAAGCAGTTAATTCATGTGGGCTTATATCTATTAATTGTCCACCGGTAAACAAAAGGCCAAATGCACCGATAATCACAGACAAGGCTGATAATCCTTTTAAGCGGTTTTTACTACGCTCAAGTACCGGTTTTGCTCTTAGTTGTCTTGAAACCTTAAATCTATTTAAGAAACGGACAAACCGTTTATTAGGAATTTGGAAGATTTCCATATGAACCCTAACCAACCAAACTAAGAAGCCAACTAATAGGTCATATACCCATAAAACAAGTAAAATACCTAGGTATAATACCCCCACAACCAGCATATAGAAAAAGACAGTTTGTGCTCCAGCAACAGTCGGATAATCAACTGAGACTAAAAACGAAATCCAGGTCGCACCAAGTGAGACCATGATGGCGAATAACACAGGCACAAACCAAGTTACGAACAATAAATCAAACACAAGAATTAAGATGGCCTTCATCACAGAAAATCCAGTTTCAGGATAATTATCATGCGGTGTTTGTGTTTGATTCGTGGTTTTTCTAACCGGTTGATAGCCATATTCTTTTAATACATTGGCTGCAATTTCTCTAGGTGACTCAAGTTCATCGATGATGTCTTGTTCTGATTTGCCTTCATATAAAATGCCGGTTTGAAACCTTTCTTCATAAAACCCAATAATTTCTTGTTTCTCTTGTTCTGGCAGTGGTGCCAGATACGCTTTTAAATCTTTTAAAAATCTTTCTTTCATTGTGCGTCACTCCCTAAAATGCGTTTTACGTTTGTTTGAAACATTTGCCATTCACTTAATAGTGTTGTAAATTTGGCTTTACCTTGATCTGTTAGCGTAAAATATTTACGCGCAGGACCGTTAACTGAAGGTTTTAAATATGTCGTCACATATCCTTCTTTAACAAGTTTCCTTAAAATCGGATAGATGGTGCTTTCTGATATACCAAGCAACCGATCAATGACTTGATATATGTTGTAACCATAGGTGTCTTGTCTAGAGAGAATGCTTAGTACACAGAGCTCTAAAACACCTTTTTTTAGTTGTATTTGCATCTGATCACCTCTACTATATAATGTATAGTAGCATACAATGTATAATCTTGTAAAGAAAAAAATAACCAATTTATAAAAAATTGATTATTTTTGTATTTTAAATATCTATGATGCGTAGTGAGTTAGTCGTTGTACCTAGTGGGAACCCACCCGTGACAATCACACGTGAGCCTGGGCTAACTAATTTTTCATTTTTAACAAATTCTATCGCCCGTGAAATTAGTGATTCGGTTTCAGTCCCCAGTTCAAACTTAATCGCATTCACACCGTGATTTAAAGCTAAACTGCGGGCTTTTTTAGCTGAAGGAACTAACGCTAAAATCATGGTATCAGGTCTGTTTTTCGATAGTAGTCTAGCCGTCGTACCACTGACACTCGGAGCAATGATGATATCGGCTTGACCTTGAAGCACGGTTCTTGAGGCACTCATGGCGATATTACTTGGAATGTCGCGTCTTGAAGATTTGTTCGCACGTTCGATTAAATCAACACGTTTTAATTCTCTTTCCATTCGTTTGGCAATGTTACGCATGACATCAACCGACTCAACAGGATACTTACCTATCGCACTTTCACCTGATAACATCGTCGCATCAGCACCATCTAAGATGGCATTGGCCACATCAGAAACTTCCGCCCGTGTTGGTTTCGGGTTTTCCTGCATACTCTCAAGCATTTGCGTGGCAGTGATGGTAATCTTACCTTTTTCATGACACCGCGAAATGATATCTTTTTGGATAACAGGAACCTCTTCAGGTGGTACCTCGACTCCTAAATCACCTCTAGCAATCATAACACCATCACAAACTTCAATGATTTCATCGATGTTATTAACGCCTTCTTGGTTTTCAATTTTAACAATGATTTGAATATTGTGATTAACACAATACGCATCAAGAATTTCTTTTATCTCAAGCACGTCTTCTTTGCGTCTAACAAAGCTAGCGGCGATGAAGTCTACTTCATTTTCACAGCCCCATTTTATATCTTCGCGATCTTTATCCGAGATAAAGTCTAGATTAAGTTTAGAGCCCGGCACATTAATGCCGCGTCTATCTTTAATCGTGTGGGTGTTAAACGACACCGTTTTAATGACTTTGTTCGCTTCATCAATATCGGTTACCTTTAAGGTTAAATACCCATCATCAACGACAATGATGCCTCCAATCTTCACATCTTTATATAGCTCAGGGTAAGTCACACTAAACTGGGTGTGATCGCCTAAGACCTCATGCATGTGGATGTCAACAGGCGAGCCCACTTCGATTGTAGTCTTACCGTTTTTAAACAAATGGGTTCTAATTTCAGGCCCTTTTGTATCAAGCATGACAGCCACGTTACTATTTAACTCTTCATTTAATGACATCAATGTATTCATGCGTTCTTTATGTTCAGCATAATTTGAATGTGAAAAGTTTAATCTCATCACATCCATGCCAGATAAAATAAGTTTTCTCATCATATCTTTGGTTTCAGTTGCAGGGCCAATTGTACACACAATTTTCGTTTGATTAAATGGTATCATAAAGTGCCTCCTTTAATTTCTCAGCTGACCAACTAAACCATAACGTTTAGCTGGTGTTTCTTTTTTCATAGCAAGTGCTTCTTCTGTTGGAATGTGAATGATTTCTTTACCTTTTAGCGCAATGATATGTTGTTTTGAACCTAAATGAAGAAGTTCAACAGCTCTTTCAGCCATTTCAGTGGCTAACACACGGTCAAACGCTTGTGGTGTTCCACCGCGTTGAACATGACCAAGCACGGTTGCTCTTGTATCATGGCCGGTCGCTTTTTCAATATCTTTGGCCAATTGATTCACATCCGTCATTTTTTCAGTAACAACCACAATCGCATGGCGTTTTTTTCGGTCGAAGGAAGCCTTGACTTCTTTAATGGTTAAATCATGGTCAAACCCTGTTTCAGGCGTGATGATAAACTCACTACCAATCGCAATCCCAGCGTATAAAGCTAAATCACCACAATGTCGACCCATCACCTCTACCACGCTACAGCGTTGATGAGAAAATGATGTGTCTCGCAGTTTATCAATGGATGAGACCGCTGTATCAAGTGCTGTAAAGAAACCAATGGTGTAATCGGTTGAAGCGATATCATTATCAATGGTCGCTGGAATGCCCATCGTTTTTATTCCAAACTGACTAAGCGCCAGTGCACCCTTAAAAGACCCATCACCACCGATGACCACAAGGCCTTCAATACCCCGTTTTTTCAAGTTATCAGCTGCGGTTTTTTGAACATTTTTTTCCATAAACTCAGGATAACGGGCACTGCCTAGCACAGTCCCACCACGGTTAATGATTCTAGTCACATGGTTGCGGTCAAGTTCAAAGATGTTATCTTCAACCAACCCTTTATAACCGTCCATAACGCCGTAGGTTTTCATGTTGTAGTGAAGTGAACTTCGAACGACTGCACGAATCGCGGCGTTCATCCCTGGGGCATCCCCACCTGATGTTAATACTGCAATTTTCTTCATGTCATCACCTTTTTCATATTATCATACAATCATATTACTTTACAATCTCGTTTCTCGGACACGGTCAATCACAAACTGCCGTGACCCATCTTTTAATTTAACCACACCTTCAAAAAT
>PWKX01000051.1 GCA_003559585.1 Mollicutes bacterium
GGGCGACGGGTTTAATTGGCGACCCCAGTGGTAAAAGCGCTGAGAGAAATTTATTAACCTTAGAAGAAACCCAATCTAACGTGCGTGCCTTAAAAAAACAAATTGAAACCCTTTTACCAAGTGCGACGTTCGTCAACAACTATGATTGGATGAAAGATGTTAGTTTAATTGAGTTTTTAAGAGACACCGGCAAACATTTTAACTTAAACCAAATGTTGGCTAAAGAAAGTGTAAAAAGTCGCTTAGAAACCGGCATCAGTTTCACCGAATTCACCTACCAAATCATCCAATCTATCGATTTTATGGAACTGTATAAAACAAAAGGCTGCACCTTGCAAATTGGTGGTCAAGAACAATGGGGTAACATCACAGCTGGACTTGAACTGATTCGCAAATCATTGGGCAAAGAGCATAAAGCTTATGGGCTGGTCTTTCCACTGGTAACGAAAAAAGATGGTACCAAATTCGGTAAAACCGCTGAGGGTGCTATTTGGTTAGACCCGAAGAAAACCTCGCCTTATACCTTTTATCAATACTGGTTTAATTTAGACGACGATGAAGCGATGATACGCCTTAAACAATTCACGGATTTTGATAAAAAAACAATTGATCAAATTGGTGAGAAAATGGTTGAGAGCCCACACTTAAGACATGCTCAAATAGCGTTGGCTGAACACATCACAGCATTGGTACATAATCAAGAAGGCTTAGCACAAGCTAAGCGCATCACAGAGGCGCTGTTTAATCAAAAGATTGAAACCTTAAGCCCTGAAGAAATAAAAATGGGCTTTGAAGGGGTTAAACAAGCCACGGTTAAAAAAGCCCCAACGTTACTTGAAGCGCTTATCAAAACAGACTTGGCTTCTTCAAACAGAGAGGCAAGAACGTTGATTAAGCAAAACGCGATTAGCGTTAACGGCATCAAAGTAAAAGACGAACATGCAACATTAACCAAGGAAGACGCCTATCATCAAACCTACACCGTTATTAGACGGGGTAAAAAACACTATGGCTTAATTGAACACACATAAAATAAAAGGCAGTTTGGTTTAAAAACCAAATTGCCTTTTTTAACATTCTAAGACGTGATCACGCGCCATCTCGTATATTTTTTTAACATGATGGTCTTTTAACTTATAAAAAACATGTTTACCTTCACGGCGGTCCTTAACCACATTTTTTTGTCTTAAAAGACGCAGTTGATGTGATACAGTCGATTGTTGGAGGGTCAGTTTTTGACAAATATCTTGGACACAATATTCACCATCTACCAACAAGTCAATGATTTTTAATCTGGTTGGGTCTGAAAAGATTTTAAACAATAAATTAATGCGTTCAATGGTGTTGTGGTGTTGCATGATATCGCTCCTTTTTCTTGCCATAAATCAATCTTAACGCGTTTAAAACGGCGATGAGTGTGATGCCTACATCGGCGAAAATCGCCATTAACATCGTCGTTAACCCAAAACCTGCAAGGACTAAAAATGAAAACTTAACGCCTAAACTTAAGACAATGTTTTGAATGACAATATGCTTGGTTTTCTTAGCGAGTGTGAAGGCACGTTCAAGTTGAGTTAAATCATCATTCATGATGATAACATCTGCGACATCAAGTGCGAGTTCACTGCCTTGACCCATCGCCACACCAATGTCTGATTTTTTAAGCAGTGGGGCATCATTGATGCCGTCGCCAACATACATTTTCTTTTTATGTGAATAGAGTCTTTCAAATGCGGTGATTTTGTCTTCTGGTAAGCAGTTAGGGACATAATCAATGCCGCCAATTTCATACGCCACCTCTGCGGCCGTGGCTTCATTATCGCCTGTGAGCATGGTTAGTGTGGCGCGTTTTTTAAGCCTTTTAATGCTTGCGATTGAGGTTTCTCTAATGGCGTCCTTAACCACAATGCGGCCTATGTATACACCGTTTTTAGCCACGAATATATTTGAGCCTGCGGCATCTTTTTGATCAATGTTTTGAACACCGGCGTCTTCTAACATTTTACGGCTGCCAACTAACAATGGTTCGTTTTGACAGGTGGCTTTCATGCCGTAACCAGGAATTTCTTGAATGTTTTCACAAGCATATTTGGTGCCTTTAAAGCTGCTTGTGATTGAAGTGGCAAGAGGATGGTTCGAATATTGCTCAACGCTTGCGGCGTATTTAAGGGTTAATAAATTGGTGAAACCCGAGACTTCAAACGTGCCTTTAGTAATCGTGCCTGTTTTGTCAAAGCCAATGGTATCAACTTGATTCATAGAATCTAAGAAATTAGAGCCTTTAAACAAAATGCCTTCCTTAGCACTGGCCCCTATCCCTGCAAAATAAGATAATGGGATGGATAATACTAGCGCACAAGGACAGCTGATTACAAGAAATGTTGCGGCTCTAAAGATGTATTCTTCAGCGTTTTGCGGGTCAAACCAAGTGGGAATACCCACCATAAATAAAGCGGCAATGGTGACAACGGGGGTGTAATACTTTGCAAAACGGGTGATAAAGTTTTCTGTTTTAGCCTTTTTATTGGTTGCATTTTCAATCAGTTCAATGATTTTCGCGATTGTAGATTCTTCATACGGTTTTAAGGCTTTGATTTCAATCACGCCACCTACGTTGATATTACCACTTAACACGTGATCATTTGTTTTAACATCCTTAAGTTTTGATTCACCAGTTAAAGCGCTGGTATTGAGTGCGGTGTCACCGCTAACGATGATGCCATCAACGGGAATGCGCTCTCCGTTTTTAACAATGATGATGTCACCAACTTTAACTTCGAGCGGGTCTTTGATTTTAATCTCATCGCCGTCTTTATAGTTGACGTAATCAACATGTAAATCCATTAAGGAAGAGATTTCTTGTTTTGAGCGATCAACCGCACGGTGTTGCAAGTGTTCTCCGATTGAATAAAAGATAATAACAAGCGCAGCTTCAAATGGTTTTTCGATGAACATCGCCGCTAAGGTGGCGATAAACATTAAGGTGTTTTCATTGAAAATTTCTTTACGTTTTAAGCCTTTATAACTGTTATGGATGATTTTATGAGCGATAAAACCATACCCAACCCAGTACATCACATTTAAGCGTGGGGTTAAAATATCGAAGTAGCCAAACAAGGTTCCAATCAAGAAAATGGCAAGACCGATTAAGACATAACGATAGGTTTTGATGAAACTACGTTTTGATGGGGTATGTCTTTTTGAATAAAGATATGTTTCTATTCCGGATTCATGATCATCAACAATGGCTTTTATCTCTTGGATGGCGGTGTCTTCATCATAGTCGTCTGTGACGTCTATTAACATCGTTTGGTTGGCAAAGTTAAAAGATGCCTCACGCACATAAGGCAAGTTTTTAACGGCTTTTTCTATTTTAGCTGCACACCCTGTACAGATTAAGTTTTTCATCACAATTTTTTCTATCATGGTTATCACCATCCAGTATCATTATTTTATATGATTGTAGGTTCATATGTCAAGTTAAATTAATGCGCCTTCTATTGCTTAAA
The DNA here is from genome assembly GCA_003559585.1 of Mollicutes bacterium. Taxonomy (GTDB): domain Bacteria; phylum Bacillota_I; class Bacilli_A; order Izemoplasmatales; family Izemoplasmataceae; genus B1SED10-225. The sequence goes on from PWKX01000051.1 coordinate 3,510, forward strand.
AAGGGAGAAAATGGTATGATATGCTCAAGTAAAAACGAGGTGATAACATGGACTTTTTAACCTATGTTAAAGAACACGAACAACAAATCATTGAAGAAGTAAAGAAATTGTGTCGAATAGATAGTGTTTTAGACGCATATGACCCTGAATCAAAAAAGCCATTTGGTAAAGGCATTCAAAAAGCACTTAATTACATGATTGACCTTGGAAAAAAAGATCAATTTGTGGTAAAAAACGTTGCCAACCATGCCGCACACATTGAGATGGGTGATGGTGAGGATATTTTAGGTATTTTAACGCATTTAGATGTGGTTCCGCCTGGTGAGGGCTGGACGCATGGACCATTTGACCCGGTTGTAAAAGACGGAAAAATCATCGCACGAGGCACATCAGACGATAAGGGTCCAACCATTGCGGCCTATTTTGCGATGAAGCTTTTAAAGCAATTGGATATTCAGTTTCATAAACGTGTGCGCCTCATTATGGGGACCGATGAAGAAACGAGTTGGCGCGGGATTGAACGCTATTTTAGAACTGAAGAAATGCCAACCTTTGGGTTCTCACCAGATGCGACATTCCCTCTTATTCACGGTGAAAAAGGTATTTATACCTTTGATTTAACCGGTGAATACGAGCAAGATGACTTGGTTTTATTTAAAGCAGGGGAACGCTATAATGTCGTCCCATCAACCGCTGAATGTGTGTTAAATGGTGATTATGAAGTAGCCTTTAAAACCTATTTAAAACATAATGGGTACAAAGGTGAAGTGATTGGTAACCGCTATATTGTTCATGGTAAAACGGCCCATGCAATGACACCGAATCTTGGGGTGAATGCCGCGTTTGTCTTAGCGAATTTCTTAAATGAACAATTGGATAATGATTATATTAAGTTCATCCATGATTTTTTATCGTTTGATCCCTATGGCGAAAAACTGAAAATCAACCTTAAAGATCCCGAGATGCATGATTTAACGGTTAATGCAGGTATTTTTAAGTATGATAAAACCGGTGCTTTTATCGGTGTTAACTGCCGGTATCCCAATGACTTTAATGTAAAAAGAACGGCATTGAAAGTATCCAATGCGGCAAAAAAACATGGCCTTGTTTATGAACAAAAACAAAACATCCCACTGCATTACATTGAAAAAGACACCCCGCTTGTCAAACATTTAATGGATGCCTATCAAAAAGTCACAGGCGATTATGAACACGATCCCTTTACCATTGGTGGTGGGACCTATGCTAGAGCGCTTGATAATGGGGTAGCGTTTGGTATGGTGATGCCTGGTCGTAAGGATGTGGCACATCAAGTCGATGAACATATTTTTATTGATGATTTGATTGAAGGCACCGCTATTTACATGGAGGCTATTTACGCCTTAACAAGAGAGAACATAAAAATATAGGTTCTGCCTTCAATAAACCGCATTTGTTTGTTATAATAAATGCGGTGATTTTATGAGATTAAGAAATGTATCATATGCAAAAGATGTGATTGAAGCAAACCCGAACTACATAAAAGATATAGGTCGTACTGAAACCGTCGATTTAATGGCTTGGATTCAACCGAAAAAACCATTTCATATCGAAATAGGTACAGGAAAGGGTCAATTTATTCATACGCTGGCCCGCCAAGAAAAAGACACAGTTTATCTTGGGATTGAGATGTTTGACAGCGTCATCATTAGAGCCCTCGAAAAACAACTTGAAGATCCGCAAGATAACTTATTTTTATTGCGAATGGACGCTCAACAATTAAAAGATGCATTACCAGCCGCGTCGGTTGATGTGATTTATTTAAATTTCTCTGATCCATGGCCAAAAGCTAGACATGAGAAAAGACGGTTAACCTCGTCGCGATTTTTAGCACTTTATACATCGTTGCTTAAACCGGGTGGTTCGATTGTATTGAAAACCGATAACCGACACTTTTTTGAATATACCTTAACATCGTTAAACCAACACGGGTTTTTATTTGAAACCATCACACTTGATTTACATCGAGATAACCCTGATGATAACATCATGACAGAGTTTGAAGAAAAATTTAAAGATGAAGGACCAATTTATAAAATCATTGCAAAGCCTAAGGAGGAAAACAGATGAAACCTTATTACAAAGATTTGGTAAATTTACCTGGTGCCCCTAGTTTTGAACACCACGTTAAGTCGTATATGAAAAAACACATGCAAAAACATACACAAGACATTGTGGAAGACAAACTTGGAAGCATCTTCGGTGTGTTAAACAAAGCATCAAAAGGACCAAAAGTCATGCTTGCTGGGCATATGGATGAAGTGGGTGGCATGGTTACTGGCATCACCAAAGAAGGCTTAGTTAAAATGATTAATCTTGGGGGCATGAAAGGTGATGTGTATTTATCACAACATATGATCATCTATACCGATGATTTAGAAGAGATTCCAGGTGTGACCGCCTCAAAACCACCACATTTAACCAAAGGTAAAAAAGAAGAAACACTTAAGTTTGATGAGTTGTTGATTGATATTGGGGCAGATGATAAAGAACACGCTGAAAAGCTTGGTGTTAAAATCGGCCAACAAATCATTTCTAAAAATCAATATGTAACCACTAAAGATGGTAAAAAACATATTTCTAAAGCATGGGACAACCGCTTTGGTTGTGCGGTTAGTTTAGAAGTTTTAGAAACACTAAAACATGAAGATTTACCTTGTAGCCTCTATGCAGGCGCAACCGTGCAAGAAGAAGTTGGCTTAAGAGGGGCTCAGACTGCTAGTGGGTTAGTGAACCCTGATATATTCTTGGCCGTTGATTGTTCACCAGCACAAGATTCATTTGGTGGCGATGAAATCGGAGGGTCTTTAGGTGAAGGGTTCTTAGTTAGATTTTATGACCCAGGTGCCATCATGCATCGTGGCATGAAAAAACATGTTGAACAAATTGCGAAAGATAACAACATTAAATTTCAATATTATAAATCAATGGGTGGTACCGATGCAGGTCGTGCTCAACTTCATGGTGATGGCGTGGTCGTAGCAACGATTGGCATGCCATCGAGATATATCCACTCAACCACATCGATGATTCATGAAGATGATTATCAAGCTGTCCGTGATATGGTGCTTGCGTTAATCAAATCATTTGACCAAACAACCTTAAACACGATAAAATCAAATGTGTAACAATGATCCTTTTTTGGCAGCGAGTCATAGACCGTTGACCAAGTCATAAAGGTGTGTTGTATATAGCTTCATAATACGGGACCTTAACCGGCCCAAAATAAAGGAGAAAAAGATTATGAGAAACAAAAAAGTACTGGAAATGACCAGTATGGCGATGTTTATCGCAATTATTTTTGTGATGGCGCTTGTGCCTTATTTAGGCTACATTCAAGTATTTGCTATTTCAGCAACCATCATCCACACACCGGTGATTATCGGTGCGTTATTTGGCGGAAGAAAATTCGGCTTAGGGCTAGGTTTAGCTTTTGGTGTATCGTCGTTTTTAGTCGCCATTATGAGAGGGGCAACCCCATTTGATTTAATGTTCATTAATCCAATTTTATCGGTATTGCCACGCATTTTATTTGGGTTATTGATTTGGTATGTGTATGCCTTATTAAAACGTTTCATGAAAACAGAAGTATCAGCGGTTTTCTTAACGTTTTTAATCGCTTCGATTTTACATACCATTTTAGTGATGGGAACAGCGTTGCTGTTAACCCCATTTTATGAAGATGTACTTGGTGCTGAGTTATTTAACTTTATTTTAACCGCTTTACCACTAATTGCATTGATTGAAGCACTGTTTGCTGCATTGGTAGGCACACCGATTGTCATGCGTTTAATGGAATCTAATTTATTTAACCGTGAACGTCAAGAGACGCTCGAATCTATTAACGAATAGGACTGAAACGTATGTTACTCTACATTGATATCGGCAACTCGAACATCGTCATTGGAAAAGGTCAAGATGAGATTCATGAAACATATCGTTACACCACTGATTTAAAGAAAAGCGCGGATGAATATTACGCGATGCTTAAACATTTGTTTACCGATGTCAGTGATGTCATCATTGCATCTGTGGTGCCAGAGGTGAACACAGCTTTTAAGTCGTTTTTGAAACGATATTTTGATATCACCCCACTATTTGTCGAACCAGGCATTAAAACAGGGGTTGGTGTTAAAACCGATTACCCTAAAGAAGTTGGTGCTGATTTGATCGCAGCTGCGGCTGGCGCTAAAGCGTTAGGTCATGATGATGCAATCATCATTGACATGGGAACCGCCACAACCTTTACGTATGTTGAACAAAGCATCATCAAAGGCGTATCCATCACAATTGGGCTTGATTCATCTAAATCAGCTTTAATTGGCTCAACGTCTAAACTGCTACAATTTGAGTTTTCAACACCAAAACGCGTGTTAGGAACCAACACGATTGATGCTTTGAACGCTGGTTTTTTATACGGTCACGTCTATCAAATTGAAGGGTTTGTTAACGCCATTAAACAAGCGTTTAATCAACCAGACGTGCCAGTGATTATTACCGGTGGCGCCGCTAAGTTATTAAATGGTCTATTGCCAAAGAGTTACGTGATTGACGATAAACTTGTTTTATCAGGCCTTCAGCTTATCTATCGTAAAAACCGATAAGCTTAAGTGATTGACAAATCACGAGCTGCGCCCTATAATATAAAAGATATTTAAGGTTCAAAAAATAAGGAGTGAAACCTCATGCTTGAAAAATTGAAAGTTATCATTGCCGAAGAACTCGGTGTCGACAAAGACGAAATCAATGCGGATAGTGATTTATCGGATGATCTTGGCGCAGATTCATTGGATGCTGTTGAGTTAATCATGGCCATTGAAGAAGAGTTTGACATCGAAATCGATGACGCGTCTGCGACAAAGATTAAAACTGTTCAAGATATCATTGACTTCTTAGAAGATCTCGTCGATTAATATAAAAAACACCTTTGCCAAGGTGTTTTTTTTATGGTTTATGCATAAGGCGGTATTGTTTATGGGTTCGTTTTATTTTATTAGATTGAATTAAGGCGGATAAGGTTCTTGATAAGGATGGCCGCTGAACCCCTAAGATGTTTGCCCATGTACTAACCGAATTTATCGTAACGTAGTTTTGATCATGCTTTAACATGTGGTAATCTAAATAATATATGATTTTCTTTTCTAATGTGGGCTGTTGGTAAAGTTTGTTTAAAAAGTTAAAGGTGTTGGCTTTGTTTGATAAGTTTTTAATGAAGTTTTGCCGAAAAACATGGTCAGTCTCAAGCAAATGATTCACCTTGTTGCGGTTCATAAACTTAACCTCTGTGTCTTTAGAAGCGATTAAATGACCGGGGTAGATAGGGTCGTTAGAAAACAGAAGGATATCGCCAAAGGTATCCCCTTTTTGTAAGGTTGCTAAAAGGGCTTGATCGCCTGAATCGTTATAATGAATCAGATCAACAGAACCTTTAATGATTAATCCGATTCGCTCACACAACGTACCTTCTTGTTCGATGATGTAGCCTTCAGGGTAGACACAAGGCAGCGACCATTTGTATGTTTTCATTTTTTCACACTCCGTAACATATGTTACAATAATTTCTTCAATCATAGTGTAACATAGGTGTGGAAAGGTTGTGAAGACATGATTAAAATTTGTTTATGTTTATGGTTGTTACTTGGATTGGTTGGTTGTGATTCATCACATGAAGAGATATCGGTGATGATGCCAAGTGGCGCACCATCTTTAGCGCATATCGAGATTGAATATGATTTATATTCAAGGGGCATTCATCCCCAAAATGATATTGTGTTTGGGGCTGACCCTCTTTTAAGTGCGTTTCAAAATGAGACCCATGATGTGATCATTGGTCCGTTTAACCTTGGCATAAACATGATAGAACAAGCGCGTAAACCTTATCAGTTGGCCGCTGTGATTACTTGGGGTAATTTATTGATGGTATCACATGAAACCCTAACAGATTTAGAAGATTTAAATGGCAAAGAACTTGTGATGTTTGGAGAGAGTAGTATGCCGGATTTCACCGTTCAAGCTTTACTTGATGCGGTTGATTTTGATCAGCCACCCAGTATGCAATATGTCGATAGTTTAGATATGGCGGTTGCAAAAGTACAAGCTGATGAGAATGTCATTGCGTTGGTAGCTGAACCAAGAGCAAGTGTGCTTTTAAAACAAAATCCTGATTTATATGTTTTAGATATCCAAACGATGTGGGAATCATATTTTGATATGGCTGGTTATCCGCAAGCGGCTGTTTTTGTACACCGTACGTTGAGTGATGATGTGGTTAAAGCATACTTAACGCAGCTAAAAAA
>PWKX01000109.1 GCA_003559585.1 Mollicutes bacterium
ATTCATAACGCATTTCTTCTTCAAAACCAACCGATACATCTGAGCGCATTTGTTTTAACATTAACTTAATATGCTTTGAAATCGCAATTAAACTTAAACTAATCCCCCCAACTAAATACGTTAAGTTGCTTTCATGTCGGTAAAATATGAGCGGTAAAAACAACAGTGTTAAAATTGTACAAATATTCACGCTTTTAAAAAATCCAAAAAACACCAAGTAGATCCCAATCATATATATATTGATAATGGGAGAAAACCAGAAAAACAATGCAGCCAGTGACGCAAGTCCTTTGCCACCTTTAAACTTTAAGAAAATAGAATAATTATGGCCAAGCACCACCATAAACACACCCGCCATCATAAAGGCATCATGATTAAACCATCGTGAAGATAAATAAAGAATAAAAAATGTTTTTGACAAATCCATCACCAATGTTACCATGCCAGGTAAAACGCCTACATTCACAAGCGTATTCATTGTTCCAACATTTCCGGTTCCAACTTTTGTAACATCGAGTTTTCTAAATAATTTTGTGCTTATATAACCGCTGGGGATTGCCCCCACAACGTAAGCTAACATAATAAAAATCGCGGCCATCACAGCACCTCCAGTAACGCAAAAATTTGTTATGTAACTTTATGACTTCGTTTGTAAAATGTCTTTAATCTTAGTCGCGACCAAATCAACCGCCACATCATGTTTGGGATCATTTGGGATGATCACATCCGCATAGCGTTTGGTCGGTTTAATGTGTTTGTGAAACATCGGTTTAACAGTCGATAAATACTGTTTAATGACCAAATCCATCGTTCGGCCTCTTTCTTCGATATCCCGTTTCAACCGTCTAATAAAACGGGTATCATCATCCAGTTCAACAAAAATGTTCATATTCGATAAACTTCTGATCCTTTCGTTTTGAAGAATTAAAATGCCTTCAACGATAATAATGGGTTTAGGTTTGATGATTTCTGTGGTGGTAGACCGTGTGTTTTCCACAAAATCATAGACAGGTTTTTCAATCGTTTTACCCTCTAACAACATCAACAAATGCTCATAAAGCAAATCGTTATCTAACGAACTAGGATGATCATAGTTAATTTTACGGCGTTGTGCTTTAGATAGATGATCTTGATTATGGTAATAATCATCATGTTTAATGATGACCACATCCGCGTCGCTTGTATGTTTTAAGATTTCTTGAACCACTGTGGTTTTTCCTGAGGCTGAACCACCGGCAACTAAAAATAATCTTGGTTTCATATAAAACACACCTTTCTTATCATTACAATTATAACGGAAAACACCCCATTTTGTGACAAAAAATATGATACAATGACATTATCAAAGAAAAAGGGTGATGTTATGGACGTGTTTAAACAACAACAATCTTATTTTAACACAGATGAGACTAAATCTTATGCCTTTAGAAAAGCGCAATTATTATCGTTAAAAGCAAACATTGAAAAACATCAAGCAGCCATTGAAAAAGCGTTATATCAAGATTTAAAAAAATCATCTTTTGAAGCTTACGCCACCGAAATCGGTTATGTTTTATATTCAATCAACAAAACCATCAAAAAACTAAAAAAATGGATGAAACCAACAAAAGTGAAATCACCATTTTTTCTACCACTAAGCTCATCAAAAATTTATCACGAACCCAAAGGCGTGGTTCTCATTGTCGGCCCATATAATTATCCGTTTCAACTCGTCATAGAACCATTAATTGGTGCGATTGCAGCGGGCAACACCGCCATTATAAAACCATCTGAGTTTCCTACCCACACAGAAAAAATCATTGAGATGTTGATTAAAGATACCTTTGCATCAAACTATGTTCACGTTATCACTGGTGATAAAGAGGTAACAAGCCAGCTATTAAAACAACCCTTTGATCATGTGTTTTTCACAGGCAGTCACGCCGTTGGTAAAATCGTCTATCAAGCAGCCGCCAAACACTTAACACCGGTCACCTTAGAACTCGGTGGTAAAAGTCCAGCCATCATTGATCAGACCGCCAACCTTAAAGTCGCAGCAAAAAGAATTGTGTTTGGTAAGTTCATCAATGCAGGTCAAACCTGTATTGCCCCTGATTACATCCTTGTTCATGAAGCTATCAAAGAAGCGTTTTTAAACGTTTTAAAAAACACCACCAAAACGTTTTATCCCGAAGGCAGTTCAACAGTTGGTCATATCATCAATCAAAAACACTACGAGCGCTTAATGAGTCTTATAGACATTGATAAAGTTGTATTAGGCGGTAAACATAACAAAGACACAAAATACATCGAACCAACCATCTTAGATGGCGTAACAGAAGATGACGCCATCATGCAAGAAGAAATCTTTGGACCACTCTTACCAATCATCACCTACAAAGATGAACAGACGATGATCAACACTTTAAAAACAAAAGATAAACCATTAGCTTTATATGTTTTCACAAGCCGCAAAAACTTTGCGAAACAGTTGATTCACACGCTGTCGTTTGGTGGTGGGGCTATTAATGATACCATCTTACATGTGGCCAACCCAAACTTACCGTTTGGTGGGATTGGTAAAAGTGGCATGGGGTCTTATCATGGCATACACAGTTTTAAAACTTTTTCACATCAAAAAAGCGTGATCAACAAAAAAACATGGTTCGACCCCCCACTTGCTTATCCACCTTATACCCAGAAAAAAGAATCACTCATCAAACGCATCATGAAGTAAAAAATCCTTTTAAAGGATTTTTTTTTGCTTAATGGATTCAATAAACATCTCAAGCGCGTTAAAAAGTTGTTCTTTAAGAACCAGGATTTGCATCAACCATGGTCCCTCAGGCATCAACGTGAGTGTTTCTTTATCCGGCACATATAATTGACGGTTAATCTCTAGTTGAATCCATGGAATGTTTGTTAGGGCATGCATTTGTTGAATCAAAGCCCCACCTTTAAATGGTTGGTTGATTTGAACCGTTCCAAAACCAAACACCGCTTCAAGCTGCTTTTTAAAAGCTTGCATATAAGCCGCAGGCGCTGTGATCGGTTCATCTAAAAACTCACCATCAAAACCACCCCGATTTGATATACAAAACAATGGGCGCTTTGGTTGGCTTTGATCAAAAGGATCAGTTGCCAACATGCTGTGACAATCAAGACCGAGCAATGGTTTTAAGCGCTTGGTTTGTTCAATCAAACCCTGGTAATATGGGTCGTAGTAATCTTTAATTAACATCTCAACATCCAGCACCGATAACGGCCGCTTCCATACTGGTGTGTTTAAAGTAGAGATGGTCTTAACCACACCATCCTGCTCATGAGGTGGTAAGAACGATTTTAACCGGTTTACATCTAACACCGCTCTAGCCACCGGCATCAAGGCCGTGTGTAACACGCGGGGTTCAAAGTGATATAAGTGTTCAGTCCATGTATCCCCGTCATACATTAAGGATAATTGGTCTAAGATCAAATTGTCTTTCATATAAACTGGAATCTCTATCCCGCCGTGTGGTATAGAGATAACAATAGGTAAGACTTTCATCGTTTTGAACCTTGCTTATGTGTGATTATTAGGCCCTCAGCTGAACCATCACGTCTCAAATCAGCCACGCCGATAAACTGATTTTTATTCTTTTGATGGGGCAGTTCAATCGCTTGTACACACCCTAAATAAAAACTATATGGGTCTCTTTTTTTTATGTGAAACCCCGTTGATTCAAATACATCTAAAATAGCTGGTGTGATTCTATCAATTTCACACTGCAGTTTTTTGTCTTCAGAGGTGTGAAACCTTGGTGCTTCTACCGCGTCTTGTAAAGACATGTTTTGATCTAAATACCGTGTTAACACTTGAGCTAAAGCGGTAGAAATACGGGCACTTCCAGGTGAACCAAGTACCAATCTTGGGCGGTTACGGTAGGTGATGATGGTTGGTGCGACACTGCTGTAGGGCCGGTTCCCTGGTAGTAAGTAATAGGGGTGTGTTTTATCTTGATAATCAAAAGCGCTCATGTAATTATTATAGAAAAAACCTAAACCTTGGGCGGTTGTTTTCGCCCCAAAGACAAGCTCGATCGATTGGGTAACCGCCACAATATTCCCCTGCTTATCCGCCACTGAAAAATGGGTGGTTTCCCCAGATGTTTTAGGGGGTGTATGCGTTTGAGTTACTTGTGAGCGGTTTACAACATCTTCAATCAATCTATTTAATCTCAATGCATAGTGTTTATCCACCATTTTTTCGCCGTTTTGTTGGAAGTACACATCAGGATGTTGTGGCATGCGCCGTCGGTCTCTTAAGGTCAACCGGAAGGTTAATGCTAAAATTAAATTGCCAAGCGGCGTGTTTAAATCTATTTGCTCTTTAGGAAATGTTTCAAGAACGTTTAGTATTTGAGTCAACACACGCCCAGCACCGGGTGGCGGAAATGTTATCAAACCATATTGACGGTATTTTCCCTTTAAACCTGGGCGTTCAATGGGGACTGGGATTTGAAAGAGGTCTTCTTGTGATAACCAACCACCACGTTGTTCCATATCTGCCACCATTTTAGAAGCTATCTCGCCTGTGTAAAAATCACGCCAGCCTTTGTCTGTCATCATGGTCATGGTTTGAGCAAGTGTTTCTTGTTTAAAGACCTCACCAACGTTCAGTGGTTGTTCATCTTTAAAAAACACCTGTTTAGCGGTTTGATCTTGTTTTAATAAGGTTTCATGTTTCTTCACTAGTTTATGAATCAGTGGGGTCATGGGTGCCCCATGCTTAGCAAGGTCAATCGCCGGCATTAACACCTCAGATAAAGGCATGGTGCCATAGGTTTCTAATAAATACCCATAAAAAGCGACCGTTGAGGGTAGTGTGGTGGCTTTCACACCTTCTTTGAGGGGGCGTTTTGGCATCTTTGATGGTTGGAAGTGATAAGGGGCAAAACTTGAGCCATCTAATGCAAATATGCGGTTTGAGGCTTTGTGGTAAATTAAAGCCATCGATTGACCACCCATCCCTGAGGCTTGAGGCTCACTGACTCCTAGTGCATAAGATACTGCGGTGGCAGCATCAAAAGCATTTCCCCCTGCGGCCAATATTTTAGCACCTGCTTCACTGGCTGGTTTTGATGCACTGGCTATCATGCCATGCTTACTGGTTGAATAGGTTTGTTTCATCGGTGCCTCCTAATCAATGTTTCTCATCAAATAAGCGGTGAGCAACAATGTTTTTTGAACCCATTCGGTGCGATTAATCGATTCATTAGGCGTGTATAAGTGCTTGCACCCTGGTACAAGACCACACAGCACAGGGTTTTGGTGGTTAATAAGGCCCGCGGCTGATGGTAAGAGTGTTGATTCAGTTTTGAATGGTTGGTTTAGCGTTTGTGCGATGGCTTTAAATGATTCTATTAAGACATCATGTGTTTTATGACGCTTGTATGGTGGGCGTTCTTCTAAGGTCTCAACAAACGTTTTAATGTGACTGTGTGGTGATTTAAAGGTTTGACGTAATGCTTTTTCTAATGCCTTAGCTTTTTGTTCATCTAAATACGTGATATAGACAGTCGCCGTTACTTTATATGGCAACAGCATACTATGGCGTGAGGTGTTGATATCATGAACCGATAACGACAAGCCTTGTTCGTGTTGTGTCATCAAGGATGGTTCGTGCATTTTTTCTAAGAAAAACGACATGGCATTGCCTTGTTTTTGTGGTGAACCAACTCTTAAGTTTCTACCTTCAACCACCACACGTAACTTAATCGCACCACGACGTTGATGAATAAAGGTGTCGTCGTTATGCGATGGGTGCATGATTAAAAACGGATGTGGTTTATTAGATAACTTACTTAATGCAGACCCACTATACCGCATACCCAAGCCTTCATCACCATACACAAACAACCCAAATGGTATGTCACTTAATCGACCTGTTTCTTTTAGGGCATCAAAGGCTTTAAGAACACTAACTAATCCCGCCCTTGAAGTGGCGATGCCTTCGCCAAATAACCGCTCAGGTTCTTTTCTAAATGGTACTCTATATCCTGATCTTTCACCTGGAATGTCCATCGGTACTACAAAAATCGGCCCTTCGTTTATGCCAGCTGGGCTTTTATAAAACCAGTGTGAAGACCCGTCTGTAAACGCGCTATCTTTTTTAATACCCAATTTAGATAACCGTTTATCAAGTCTTCTAATAAACGCTTGTTTACTGACTAAATCATCGGTTAAGGTAATATGGTTGGTCCAGGATTTTAACTCTTGTTCGCTTTGATCGCGGTGATTGGTGATATAACTTAAGGCTTGGCTTTTATCTGTGAAATTTTCTGATTGATGATCGGTGATGACCGGTCCAAAATAACGTGTTGCAGCAACTTGAATGATTTTTTGTATCAGTTTATTATAAGAAAGACCAATCACCTCAGCGGCTTTAACATAAGACGCATTAGCACCAAGAGAAGCCATTGAATTGACTTCTAATACATAGGGATTGCCATCGTTATCAATACGAAAGTCCACACGCGCTGAATCATAACAGCCTAAAGCGTGAAAAGTCTTAATCGCTAAGTCTTGAACTTTTTTGGTTAACGCTTCTGGTAAAGGCGCAGGGCACTGTGATGTGACACGTTTGTTGTCGGCCTTACTCGTTTTATCTTCAAACGTAAAGATTTTTTCACCTGTTTCAAAGGTTAACTCTAATGGTGGTAAAGCCTCCGTTGGATGATTCCCAATCAACCCAACATTAACCTCACGTCCATCAATGTATTCCTCAACCAACGTTGGTGATTTAAACGCTTCATAAATATGTGCCACACCAGCTCTTAACTCATCCTCATCATGAACGATTCTTAAACCAAACGAGACCGCTTCACTTTTTGGTTTCACAATCAAAGGATAGGTTAGTGTTTCTCTTAATGGTTCATCTGGTGTCTCAAGTACTGCAAATTTAGGCGTTGGTATGCCACGTTGAAGTAGAATCATCTTTGTGATGACTTTATCTAGTGCAATGGCATGAGTCTCAGGACTAGAACCCACATAAGGAATACCAAGCATCTCAAAAATACCAGGCATATGCATATAACGACCTTTACCTTGTATCCCATAACTTAAATTAAAAACAAGCCCAGGCCTTTCACCGCTGATGACTTTAGGCATAAACGTTTCTAAATTAGTGATAATGTTTTTGTCGCCTTCAAAGGTTCTGACTTGATGCCCTTCTTCAATTAACGCCGCTTTGACACGCCTAATGGTATCAAGCCCATATTTTTCTTTATTCGGTACCCCAAATAAATTAATGACCGCTTGCGATTCACGGTTGTAAACAATGGCAATTTTCATCTTTAACTCCCTTTATTCTAATGGTGCTTATCCCCTTCATTTAGGACCTAAGCCTTATTTGATAACCTATTGTACCACTTAGATATGTGAACTGAAAAGCTTTTTTTTATTTTATTTGTTTTCATTAAAAAACCGCCACTTTTTAAGCAAGTGACGGTTTTTGATTACTTCATATATTTGCCGAGAATGTGGATGATTTCATCCATTTTTTCATCTTGGGTGTTGTCTTGAAACGAATCACGCACACACGTTTCAATGTGGGTTTTTAAAATATTAAGATTGGCTTTTTTAATCAACGATTCCAACGCCGAGACTTGCATGGCAATATCCACGCAATAGCGACCTTCTTCTGTCATTCTAATGATTGAATCAAGTTGACCGCGCGCTGTTTTTAATAAGTTAAGGGCTTTTGTTTGATCATGCGACACGGGTAGACACTCCTTTTAATGGTAATTTTTTTAATCGAAGCGAGTTGTAAACCACATTTAGTGAGCTTAGTGACATGGCTGCGGCTCCGATCATTGGGTGGAGTAAGCCTAACATCGCAAACGGGATTGCCACGGCGTTGTAAAACCAAGCCCAGAAATAGTTTTGTTTGATTTTTCTAAAAATACCTTTAGATAAGATATAGGCACCAAACACAGCCTGTAAATCGCCACGAATCAGGGTGACATCGGCCGCTTCAATCGCCACATCGGTGCCGCTGCCAATCGCCATGCCAACATCAGCTTGTGTTAAGGCTGGCGCATCGTTAATGCCATCACCAACCATCGCCACAAGTCCGTAAATCTCTTGAAGGCGTTTGATCTCATCAACTTTGCCATCAGGTAACACACCCGCCACCACATCTTTAATGCCAGCTTTTTTAGCGATGGCTTTGGCCGTTCTTTCATTATCACCGGTGAGCATCACTGTGGCAATGCCATGTGCGTGTAACGTTTTTAGCACCTCTGGTGCTTCTTCTTTAATTTGATCGGCAATGGCCACATACCCTAACAACTCATTGGCTTTTGAAACCATAACCACCGTTTTACCTTCTTCTTCTAATGCCATAACGGCTTTTTCTACATTGCTGGTTTCTACCATTAAATCTTTCATCATGGCGCGGTTACCAATGGCCACTGTCTGATTGGCCATTTGTGCTTTCACACCTTTTCCTGTCACACTTTCAAACTTTGTCACTTGCGCGGGTTTGATATCCTTGTTTTTAGCATAGGTCAAAATCGCTTCAGCCAATGGATGTTCACTGCCCGCTTCAATCGATGCGGCCACGTGCAATAAATCGGCTTCATCTTTTGTTGGGTGTGCATTGGTGACTTCTGGTTTACCGTAGGTTAGAGTTCCTGTTTTATCAAAAGCAATGGCTTTAATATCTTTTAACGTTTGCACCGCTTCTCCGTGACGAATCAAGATGCCGTTTTCAGCCCCTTTTCCACTACCAACCATAAGTGCGGTTGGGGTTCCCAGTCCTAAAGCACACGGACAGGCAATCACCAGCACAGCTGTGGCGGTAATAAAGGCTAAAGTTAATGGCGATTGATCGGTATTAATCCACGGCAAGACATCCTCAAAGCGCGTCATGATATCAACGTGAAAACCTGTGAACACTAAAAACGAGGTGAATGTCATCATCGTTAAAACCAAAACAATGGGCACAAAATACCCAGTAACTTTATCTGCAAAAGCTTGAATTGGTACTTTTGAACCTTGACAGGCTTCAACAAGTTTAATCACTTGTGATAAAAAGGTGTCTTCTCTTGTTTTGGTTACCTTTACTTTTAACACACCTTCTTTATTTAATGTCGCACCAATGACCTCATCGCCAACTTTACGTTTAACTGGCATCGACTCGCCAGTCGCAATAGACTCATCAACGGTGCTTTCACCTTCAATAACCTCGCCATCACTTGGTAATTTCTCACCCGGTTTAACAAGCATGATATCACCCGGTGATAACTCATTGACTGGGATATTCACTTCTTCACCATCAATGATGACGCGGGCTGTTTTAGCACCCAACTCCATCAGTTTTTTAATCGCTTGTGAGGCTTTTCCTTTTGCTCTGGTTTCTAAATATTTACCAATTAAATGAAACGTCATGATTGTCATGGCCATTTCCATAAAAGTTGTAATCGGTAGGAATAATCCCGATAAACCAATCACATAAGGTGGCACCGAACCCATTGAAACTAAGACATCCATATTCGGACTTAAGTTTTTAATGGAGTTTAAACTGGCTTTGTGAACATGTCTACCTAGATAAAAAATCACAGGTAAGCCCATCAA
>PWKX01000123.1 GCA_003559585.1 Mollicutes bacterium
ACGAAAAACGGGGCGATTGATCACTTGTTAAGGCATCAAAAGGATGATAAAGCAGAAAAAGGTAACCAACCTAAAGCTAAGCCGTTATCCTTACAGCGTGTGGCCGCCATCGATGAACTAACCGTTAAAACAGATGAATTGACCAAAAAGTTAAACGTGCTTTCAGCAACCAACAAGCAGTTTAAAAAAGATCTTAAAAACATGCAAACTAAGCAAATAATCCTTGAAAAATCATTAAAAAAACACAGACGACTAAGCGTGTTTATCATGGTGGTATTTTTAATTGTGTTAATCTTGATTTTGTTGGAAATTGTGCCAATTATGGTATTTGACTTAACATCGTTTTTAATTATGGTATAATGTTTTTTGGGTGAGATTTATGACAGAAAAAGAACGCAGTCAAATGCTGTCTAATATGGACATAAAAAAATTAGTTATTAAACTATCCATACCTGCTATCTTTGCCATGGCGTTTAACGCCTTGTATAATTTAGTCGATACATTTTTTGTGGCACAAGGTGCCTCACAAAATGCCATTGGTGCTTTATCGATCGCTTATCCAATCCAAATGATTGTGTTGGCCATAGGCATCATGATTGGGATTGGAAGTTCATCTGTCTTTTCAAGGGCCTATGGACGACAAGATAAGAAAGCCATGCGCACCGCAGTGAATAATGCGGTTATTTTTAATTTTGCAATTTCACTCACCATTTCAATTTTTGCATATTTATTTATCGATGAGTTATTAACCTTGTTTGGTGCCACGGCATCCAACATTGATTATGCTAGGGATTATCTATCGGTTATTATTTTTGCGTTGATTCCTTTTTCGATGTCGATTGTTTTTAATAATTTAACAAGAGCAGAAGGACGACCACGGGTGGCGATGATTTCGATGATCATCGGGGCATCGTTAAACATTGTGTTAGATCCTATTTTCATCTTTGATTGGGGTTTAGGCTTAGGTGTTTCCGGGGCTGCTTGGGCAACAGGCATTGGTAAAACAGCGTCCTTTATTTATGTCTTGGTGATGGCTTTAAAACCTGAATCAGCATTGCGCATTGATTTTAAAACCATGCATCTTGTTGATTTTGCTGTTATTAAAGAAATTTTATTGGTTGGGTTTCCATCGTTTGTAAGAATCGCTTTAGGTGGTGTCTTGATCATCATTGTGAACAACTTGATTAACCGTCATGCCACCGGTGATCCGGCCATGTACATATCGATATATGGTGTCATCAATCGTTTAATTAGATTTTCATTAATGCCAGGTTTTGGACTTGTTCAAGGGTTGGTTCCGATTGTTGGGTTTAATTTTGGGGCTAAATTTTATAAGCGGCTACATGAATCCATTCGATTTGTGATGCTGTTATTACTGATTTATTTTGCGATTGTATTTGGCCTTGTGATGGTGTTTTCTGAATCGCTGTTTTCGATTTTTTCACCAGAAGATGACCAATTATTCATCTCATCAGGTGCCAGAGCATTTAGAATCGTATCATTAGGCTTTATCATGATTACCTTCCAAATCTTATTAAGCAGTGTATATCAAGCGATGGGTTATCCAGTAAAAGCGTTTATCATTGCTTTATCTAGACGGTTTTTATTCTTTATACCATTTGCTTTTGTGCTAACAAGGTGGTTGGGCGTTGAAGGCATTTGGTGGACGTTTGTGGTGGCTGATATCTTATCAGGTAGCTTAGCGTTATTGATGTATCGTTTTCAAATGCGTCACATTAAGGTGTCGTATCAAACCACTTAACATGATGTAGGAGCAGACTTATGAAAATACTTGTTGATGCAGATGCTTCACCGGTCAAAGAAAGTACAGAAGCTTTGGCTAAGCACTATGATTTACCATTAATCCATGTGGTGAACCATCACCACATGATCACCAGTGATTATGGTGAGGTTGTGGTGGTTGATGATATGAAAGACGCCGTTGATTTTCAAATTATAAAGCTGAGTGAACCAAGTGATATTGTGATCACACAAGATTACGGGCTAGCTTCACTTGTTTTGGCTAATGGGTGCAACGTGTTGCATCCAGTTGGTTTTGAGTATACGCACGATAATATCGATCAGTTGTTGGCAGATCGTCATCAAGTCCAAGTCCACAGAAAACGCACACAACGCAATACCCAGCATAAAAAAAGAACCGAGCAGGACAATCAAGCATTTAGAAAACAATTACAAGCTATGATTGAGAGGTCATGAGATGGTCACGTTCATAATGTATCCAAACTGTTCAACGTCGAAACGCGCGAAACAATGGTTAGAAAATCATGGGATTTCATTTAAAACCCGTCACATCGTTCATGAAACACCGACGGTGAGTGAGCTGTCGATATATCTTAAAAAAAGCAACTTACCGGTTAAACGCTTTTTCAATACCAGTGGTCAAGTCTACCGCACACGTGGTTTGAAAGACACCTTGCCAACGATGAGTGATGAAGCGGCCTTAAAGTTACTCGCTTCAAACGGGATGTTAATCAAACGGCCACTACTCATTGATGAAAAAACAGTGTTAGTCGGGTTTAATGAAAAGATGTATGAAACCCATTTTGAACAACAGAAAGAAGGCTAAAAATGGAACCGTATATTGATGTGGCTGCACCAGTAAAAAACGCATTAAAAGAAGGCAAACCAGTCGTCGCCTTAGAATCAACCATCATCACACATGGCATGCCTTTTCCGGCCAATAAAAACATGGCCTTAGAAGTGGAAACCATCATCCGTGAACGCGGTGCTATACCTGCGAGTATTGCTTTAGTTAATGGCCGTATTAAAGTCGGTTTAACCACAGCGATGATTGATGAACTTGCGCAAACATCAAACGCTGTTAAAATATCAAAACGCGACTTATCGTATGTGATCCAACAATCTTTAACCGGCGGGACTACCGTATCAGCCACCATGTTAATCGCTGAGGCTGTTGGGATTGATGTGTTTGCCACCGGTGGCATTGGCGGTGTCCACCGCGGGCATAAGGATACCTTAGATATCAGTCGTGATTTAGAAGAACTGGCAACTTGTTCTGTGGCGGTTGTGTGCGCGGGCGCTAAAAGCATTTTAGATATTGAAAAAACACTTGAATACTTAGAAACAAAAGCTGTAGAAGTCATTGGGTATCAAACAGATGTGATGCCTGAGTTTTATACCGCTTCTGGTGATTTTAGCGTTTCACATCGCTTAGATTCAGTTAAAGAGATTGCGACTGTGTTTCATGTTAAACGCCGGTTAGGCTTTAACGGTGGGATGGTCATCGCCAATCCAATACCACAAGAAGCAAGCATGGATAAAACAACGATTGACCGTGTGATTGAACAAGAAATTAAGCAGGCTAATGCGCACCATATTAAAGGTAAAGCATTAACGCCTTATTTACTCAGTGCGCTTGAAAAAGCAACCAAAGGCCAATCATTAACAGCCAACATTGCACTTGTTAAACATAACGCGGCTTTAGCCGCTGATTTAGCCATCAGCATGGCTAAGCTTTCTTGATACATGTATCCATATTTTGGGTACATGTTTTTATTGAAAACGTTATCTGTTTCAAATTAATAATTTGTGATGAGTTTTTAAAAGACATGTGCTAAACTTACATTGTGTGACTTTTAAAAGGTGGTGTTCTTGTGACCCTGTTAGCAGTGACGATTGATTGGACGCAAACCATATTCATGGTAATTGGTGGACTAGGATTATTTTTGTACGGCATTTATTTAACGGGTGAATCATTAAAGTTATTAGCAGGAAACAAACTTAAAAAACTCATTGAAAAAACAACCAACACACCGTTAAAAGGGATCTTTATGGGTGTTTTGGTGACGGTGTTACTACAAACGAGTTCCGGGACAACGGCGTTAACGATTTCTTTAGTTAGAGCTGGGTTAATGACCTTACCACAAGCCGCAGGCATTATTTTAGGGGCTAATATTGGGACCACTGTGACCAGTTTCTTAATTGGGTTAAACATTAGCGCCTATGCTTTACCAATGATTGGTGTTGGTAGCATGATGGCTTACTTTTTATCTTATAAAAAATGGAAACGATTTGGTGGGGCTTTACTTGGATTCGGACTCATTTTCTTCGGATTATCAACGATGAGTGGTGCTTTAAAAGTATTTACCGAGTTAGCGGGTTTTGAGCAGTTATTTGTCCGTGTTGAGAGCACACCGGTGCTTGGGGTATTGATGGGGACCGCTTTAACATTTTTGGTCCAGTCTTCCACCGCCACCATTGGGATATTACAAGACTTGTATCAAACAGACACCATTCCGTTAATCGGTGCGATTGCGATTGTATTAGGCAGTAACATTGGGACAACCATCACCGCTTTTATCACCGCAATCGGTGGGTCAACCGCAGCAAAACGGACCGCGGTTATTCACATTGTTTTTAATGTGTTTGGCTCTTTGTTGTTTTTGTTATTGATTGTGCCGTATGCTTGGTTTATCAACATTCTTCAAGAACGCTTTTTAGGCGGTGAGCCTGTGGCGATGACGTTATCACTGGCTCATATTTTCTTCAATGTGTTTAACACATTTGTGATGTTTTTCTTCATCAATCAACTGGTGGCGTTTTCTAAGCGTATTGTGCCAGGCGAAGATATGGATAACTTGACCAATGTTGATTCCTTACAAGAACGATTAATCAAAGATTCACCACCACTTGCTTTAGAAAGTGCGAAAAAAATCATTCTATCAATGGGTGATTTGGTTAAACATATGTATGACCTAAGTGTTCAATATTCATTTGAAGAAAATAAAAAAACACTGGAAAAAGGTAGAACCCTCGAAGAGTTGATTGACACTTTAGATCAAAAAACCCATGATTACTTGGTTAAAATATCACAAGATGATCTTGATTATAATTTGGCACACCTCCAAGCTTCTTATGTTGATGCCATCCGTGATTTGGAGCGGATTGCCGATCATTGTCAAAACTTATTTGATTTCTTTGAACATCGGCATGAGTCAAAACAAGTGTTATCGGATTCCGGTAAATCTGAGTTAAAAGCACTCTATGCGGTGGCTCATGATGCGATTGTGATTACTTTAGAAGCTTTTACTGAGCAAAACCGACAAAAAGCAGAACAGGTGCTTTCCTTAGAAGATAAAATTGATGCGATGGTTCGTCGCAATCGTAAAGAATACATTAAGCGTTTAAGTCAAAATGGTTCTGCAAGTAATGACACCTTATTTGTTGATATTTTATCGAATGTTGAACGAATTGGCGATCATTGTGAAAACATCGTGTTGAACATTTTATACGATCAATACTATCATGGAGCATAATGTCTTTGTATTTTTAAATAAACGTATTATAATATAGGTATCTCAATGATAGCTTTTCATTAGACAAACAGTTAATGTGCGCATTAACTGTTTTTTGAAAAAACAGTGTCTTAAAGGGTTGAATTAATGATTTAAGATATAATGGTATTAAGTTTGATGTCCAAACTATATAGTGATAAAGGAGAATAGAGATGCCAGACATTAATTTTGCGTTATATTTAAACATTGTTTTTGCGGCAATGATTGGTTTTGGTATGCTTTTTGGTTTAATCAAGGGCATGAAAAAATCTTTGTATGCTTTAATTTCTAAATTAATATATTATGTGTTTTTCTTTGCGACGATCGGTGTGATGGTCAATGTGATTTGGACCGCACCGCTGCCTTATATTGGAGAAGCCTTTGGCGCCTTTGATGGGGCCTTATCAAATGTTAGAACCTTAGATGAAGGCATCCCACCGTTATTAGAAAGCTTATTTGGCGATCAACTTGATCAAACGTTAGAAAACGAAGAGTTTATGGCGTTTGTGGTTGCGATTGGCATGTTTGTGGTGAAATTAGCTTATACGTTGTTTTATTTCACTGTCTTCAAAGTCATTTGGAATGTCTTATCAATGATTGTGTATCTCATTTTCTTTCGAAATAGAAAAGAAGATAAGTTTAGAAATAAACACCGTTTAGCTGGCGCGGGTATTGGTGCCTTAAGTGGTGTGCTTAGTATATATATCTTTTTAATTTTATTTGGTGGTGTGATGAACATTTCTACCAATTTAGTATCGTTACTGGATGAAACCACTGAATCAGATGCGGTTGAACTGGCTCAAACAAATAATGATAATGTGTTACCTGAGGAAACCCAAGAAGAAATCGAATTTTTAAGAAACGCGGTTGATGCGTACAACAACAACCCATTTGTTTCCTTAATGAGTCATGTGACGGTGACAGATGAAGAAACAGGTCGTGAACGTGAGTTAACCATGGTGCTTTTTGATTCGGTCTTTTCGATTGATTACCGTGAAACACAAATTGCTTTAAGAGAAGAAATCGCCATTTTTACAGATATTGCTGGTGTGTTTTTAAATAGTGACTATGCGCAAACTGAAAACATCGCAGACATTAGCCCTGATGAGGTAAGACGCATGTTTAATACCTTAGCCGCTAGCGAACTGTTTGTGGTGATTTTACCAGTCGCCATCGAGGTTGGGGCAGACTACTTCGATACAGAAATCAACTTGGACCGTGAGGCCTTATACGCCATTGATTGGCGTTTAGAAGTGGCACAACTTGGTGAAATCATGGCAACAACACTAGGTATTTTATCGGATGCGGGTGTGTTTGATGAGAGTGTCGATTATGAAACACACGTGTTTGATGGTGAAGATTTTAGGTCGCTATTCAATCATATATCTGAGTCCAATATCATCACATTAGCTGCATATACGGCGTTTGAACCACTGCTTAATCAATTATCTGATGATATGCAAGCTGTTTTAACCATGCCAGAAGGTGTCGTTTGGGAAGATGAGTTTAAGGCTTTTGGCGAAATCGTTGGCTCAATTGTAGATACAGACATCACCTTAGGTGAATTGCAAGACCAAGATTATAACGTCATTTTAACGAAATTTGCCTCGCTTGATCTTAAAGTTATTTTAGAATCAAAACTGATCACACAATCAATGATTAATGCTTTAAACGGGGCACTTGAAAATGAAACGTTAGACAATATTTTGGTTCCTGATGATGTGGTTTGGTTGGATGATTTTGCTTATGACGATGATACCATTGCACAGGAAGATAAAGGTGAACTGCGTTTAATACTTGAGGGATTAAATGCGATTTCTAAAAAAGCCAGTGAGATAGATTTTGAGGATGTTGATTTAATGTTGATGATTACCGCTTTTGACCGAGAACTTGTTGAAACGGTATTGAATTCTAGGGTTATTGAAACCTCACTTGGTGCGTTTTTATACGACATGAGTTTAGAAGAAGAAATCTTGCAAGTCCCAAAAAGTGTGTTAATCGATGTGATGGTTAAACAAAACCCACGAACAGTCATCATTAAAGATGAACTGCTCAATATGGTTGATACCGTTCAAATGCTCAACATTGAAGACTTTGAACAAGGTTTTGACGCCAGTATTTTTGAGGGATTAGATGAAAACAACATCCCTAACTTGTTTGATTCTAAAATCTTACATGCGACTTTATCGAAATTGATGATCGATTTAACAGACGAAGAAGACCCCTTCATCGTCATCCCACCTTATGATGAGTCGGCATCGACAGTCATTGTGTATTATGATGAAACCGATGAGGTGGATTACATTGCCGTGAGTGAACTTACCAACATCATCACCGCGTTCTTATCACTTGACATCACCGAAGATTTTGCGGATTTAAACGCCATGGATTTATCAAAGATTTTAGATAACATCACCGTGTTATTAGATTCATCTATTCTCCATGCGAGTGTCTCAAATCAAGTCTTTAAAATCGGAACCGATACCATCGTTGTGCCTTACTATCATGAAACCGGTGCGCCTTTACGAATTACCGTTACCTTAGATGATGCCACCGCTGAATACATTCAACGCTCAGAACTTGAACACGCTTTAGAAGCCTTAGATAAACTTGGCGTGCTTGATATTGACGGGTTTGATGGTCAGTTTGGCTTAGATATGTTATCTGATCCTGATACGTTAAATGCCATTTTAAACTCAAGTATTTTACAAGCAACCATTTCAGATATCTTACTTGATATGAGTGTGGACAATAACTCATTCTTAGTCCCGTATTATTTAAACGATGAAACAGAAGACCTTGAACTAAGAATATCGGTTGGCTCACAAGAAACCGCCACCGAATACATCTTAAAATCAGAGTTAAACAACTTAATCGATGCTTTAGTCGCACTTGGTTTAACCGATAACTTAGATACATTCACAGGGGCTGTTGATTTAACCATCCTTGAAGATACAGAAAAACGCACCACGATTTTATCATCATCGATCATTCAAGCGACTTTATCGGAACAACTTTTCACCTTAGAAGCCAGTGATACCATTGTGATTTTACCCCACAACATCAACACGGTTGGTAGTGGTGGTGAAGCGACCACGTATGTCATCGAAAGTGAACTCAATGATTTCGTGGACGCGGTGATGGTTTTAGGCTTAAACGATGTTCAATCCTACGCTGGTGATTTCGATATGCAACTGCTTAGCGATGAGGCCAATCAAGATACCTTACTTAATTCAAACATCATGCACGCGACCATTTCGTCTTTGATGGATGACCTTGATGATACGGTCTTATTGATCCCTGATCATGTCCTTGATGGGGATGATTTAATTGAAAAAGTTGAGATTAAAGCGTTAATCGATGGGTTTATCATCTTCGATTTCAACAACGTTGGCTCAGCCGCCCCCTTATCACCAACGATGATCACAGAAAGCGACATTGACGTTTTAATGCGCTCAGCATCAATCCAAGTGACCATCAGTGATTTAATCTTACAAACCGCCCAAGATGAAAGCGACACCACCAGCACCTCAACGCTCATCGTGCCTAGTGATTTACGCGATATGGTTAATGTTAAAGGTGTTCCATATCAATCGATCGAGGAAACCGAATTAGAGCACTTACTCATCGCGCTAATCACCCTTGATTTCACCGATTTCTCTGATGGTGTGGATGCGACTGGTGTGACCAATCTTGCAGAGGACATGGATACGTTGTTAGAGAGTATTTCTGTTCACTTAACCATCAACAACATGTTAAGTGAGAACGCCAACATCGATGTGCCTGATTTAGCTTATATGCCTGGTAGCTACTACGGCATCACCGATGTGATTACCACCACTGAGATTTCTAGCTTTGTAAAAGCCGCTCAGCGGGTAGGCACATCATTCACCGCCGCTAGCTTCGATTTAAATACCATCGAAACGATGGATGAAACAGACCAAGCTGTCATCTTAGATTCTATGATTGTCAGAAACACATTAACCGAACAAATCTATGTGGCGATGGGCATGAATCCAACAGACCCACTATTCCCAATTGATGAGACCTACTATGAAGAAGACGA
>PWKX01000039.1 GCA_003559585.1 Mollicutes bacterium
ACAGAATAAATGTTTTTAATGCGGCCTTTGATGTTGTATTCAAAGTGATGATGACCGAGTAAGCTTTCTAAGTTTTCTTTCATCTTGTTTAAGTCTTCTTCACGGTTTTGTTTGGTGTCGGTGATCATCTTTGCGATGCGGCGGTATTCCTCAGGGTTGATGTATTTAAAGCCGGTGTCTTCTAATTCAGCCTTTAAGATATACATACCTAAACGGTGTGCTAAGGGCGCATAAATATCTAAGGTTTCTTTGGCGATCCTTTTTTGTTTATCCACGTTTAAGTTGCCTAAGGTGCGGATGTTGTGGAGTCGGTCAGCCAGTTTGACGATGATCACGCGGATGTCTTTGGCCATTGCCAACAACATTTTTTGGTAGTTTTTAGCTTGCATGAGCTGTTTTTCTTCCTCAGCGTCATCGATCCCCTTAAACTTGTATTGGCCAAGTTTGGTCACCCCTTCTGTTAACAGGGCCACTTCTTCACCAAATTGTTCTTTGATGTCGGCGTATGAGGCGGTGGTGTCTTCAATGCAGTCATGTAAAAGACCCGCCACAATCGTGGTGGGGTCGGTTTTGTATTTTGTGAGGATGTAGGCCACGTTCAACGGATGGGTGATGTAGTTCTCACCACTCTTGCGGCTTTGACCTTCATGATGGGTTAAGGCAAACTGATAAGCCGCCTCAATTTGATCTAAGTCATCTTGGTTTTGAACGTAGCTTGAGACGCTTTTCATAAATGTTTGATACGACACATTGTCCATACGCAGGCCTCCTTAGCAGTCGATTAATATACGAGTAAGCTGTGGATGGGATAATCTTTAAAACGGTGACGGCCTTTAAGTTCGGCCAGTTCGATTAAAAAGCCGATGCCAACGACGTTGCCGCCTGCTTTTTCAACAAGCTTGATGGTGGCCTCAATCGTCCCGCCGGTGGCGAGTAAGTCATCGATGATCACCACGCGTTGACCGGTTTTAATGTCATCTTTATGAATTGATAATTCAGCGTGTCCGTATTCTAAATCATACGCTTCTGTGATCGTTTCACGTGGCAATTTGCCTGGTTTTCTAACCGGGATAAAGCCAATGTTTAAATTTAATGCCACCGGTGTGCCAAAAATAAACCCTCTGGCATCAGGGCCGACGATGACATCGGCGTCTTTTTCACGGGCAAAATCGCTTAATTGTTTGGTGGCGTAGGTAAAAGCACGCGCATCGGCGATGAGTGGTGTGATGTCTTTAAACATGATGCCATCTTTAGGAAAGTTCGGCACCGTTTTAATGTATTCTTTTAATTTCATATAAACACCTCGTTTTTAGGTTAGTCTCATTATAACATAGTTTGATGGAATTACATGCTGTTTGGTGCATCGACGCCGATCAAATCAAGGGCATCTTTTAAAACGATTTTGGTCGCTTTAAGTAAGTTTAAGGCTTGTTTGGTTGCTTGTTCATCGGCCACAATCACAGGCACGTGTGAGTAATAAGCGTGTAAGTGTTGAGCTAAGGTGTGGATGTATTGGGTGACTTTGTGGAAGATGCGTTTGCTTGCGGCTTCTTCAATCACCGCTGGGTAGTCGTTTAACACAGTGAGTAAGGCTTTAATATGGTCATTATCTAAAGCGTCATAGCTGGTGATGGCATCATCAGGGGTTAAGTTTTTTGTGTCTTTGGCTTTATTTAATAATGTGACAATACGCGCATGGGCGTATTGGGCGTAAAAAACAGGGTTATCGTTTGATTTTTTAATCGCTAAATCAAGGTCTAAATCCATGTGGGTGTTTAAACTATGACGGGCAAAGAAATAACGAATGGCGTCTTTGCCTGCTTCATCGATTAAGTCTCTTAAGGTGATCGCTTTGCCTGAGCGTTTGCTCATTTTAACTTCTTCACCGTCTTGCAAGACTTTAACCATTTGTAAAATGTCGATTTCTAGTTTGTTGCTTTCACCAGTCAACATTTGAATGGCGGCTTTTAAGCGGTTGATGTACCCGTGATGGTCACCGCCTAATATATCGACGAGTAAGTCATAACCACGGTTGATTTTATCATGATGATAGGCAATGTCTGGGGTTAAATAGGTGTTGGTGCCATCGCTTTTGATAATCACGCGGTCTTTTTCATCCCCAAAATCACTTGTTTTCAGCCATAAGGCGCCGTCTTTTTCATAGGTATAGCCTTTTGCTTTTAAAACATCGATGGTTTTTTCAACGGCGTTGGATTCATACAACGATTTTTCTGAGAAAAAGATATCAAAGGAGACATCAAAATTAGCTAGATCTGATTTGATGCCATCGAGCATGGTTTTTACACCGTGGGATTTAAAGAATTCATAGCCGTCTTCTTTGATAAACCGGTCTTGATGCGTTTCTTTAATGGCTTTCGCCAGTGCGGTGATTTCTTTGCCGTGGTAGCCATCCTCAGGCAGCGGGGTGTCTTGGTCGAATAATTGTTCATACCGAGCTTGGATCGATAAGGCTAGGTTATGAATTTGGTTGCCACCGTCATTGACATAGTATTCTTTGGTCACTTTATAGCCAGCCTTTTTTAAAATCCGGCTCATCGCATCACCGGCCGCTGCACCGCGGGCGTGGCCAACATGAATGTCACCGGTTGGGTTGACGCTGACAAATTCAATGTTGATGTGGGTGTCTTGAGCTAGGGTTAAGGCGCCGTAATCACGGCCTTTTTTTAAGATTTCAGTGATGACTTGTTTGAGGGTTTCGGTGTCAATGAAAAAGTTGATGAACCCAGGACGTTTGATGTCAACCGCACGCACCCCTTCAATGTTCGGCATGTGTGCTTTGATGTGGGTGGCAATATCAAAAGGGTTTTGTTTTAAATCCCGAGCACACATCATGGCAATGTTTGATGATAAATCGCCGTGTGCGGTGTCTTTTGGTTTTTCAATATGGATTGGTTTTTCTAAGCCGTAAGCTTTTGTTAAGGCTTCTTTTAAGGCGTTGATGATTCGTTGTTCTATTTGCATGGTTTCACGTCCTACGTTAAAGTTTTAAGTTGAGTTGTTCGTTGAGACTTTGTTTTTTCTTCGTCGGATAAAGTTTCATCCATTTGGCGCTTCTGCCTTTGCCAAGTGGTCGGATTTTCTTTTCATCGCGCATGCGTTTTAAGGTGCGGTTGATGGTGGAATCAGAGATGGTTGGATGCGCTTCGCGAATCGCTTCTTTTGTGAAGACTTCATCTAAACGGTTGATGGTGTTTTCGATGTAGTCGCCTTTGTTCATTTGTTGGTCGAAGGTGTAGTTTCTGATGATTTCAGCGACGTCTTCATAACACTCAATCGCGATATCTAAGGTGAAGCGGTGTAAATCATGGGTGTCTGCCATGCCTTCTTTGTAGTTGTGTAAGGCGTCTTTACTTAGCCGCTTAAAGGTTTCTCTGCGCTTGTAGAGTTTTTCAAAGAAACTGCTTAGGTGAAACGCTTGATACCCATCATGGATTAACAGTAAATGCCATAAAACAAACGCAACAACGTCGTTATGGTCGTTAAACGGTTTTAACTGCATAAAATCTAAGTAGAAGTTCAAATTGATAAAGCCGTTTTCATACGCCGGTTGTTTTTTTTCTTGATGATAGGTATTAATCAAGGCTTCTAAAGCTTCTCTTTTGGTTTTATGGCCGCTAGAGAGTAAGTTGATTGATTGTTTGTTTTTTTCGCTTGATTTAGCAAAGTTTAACCGTTGTTGGTGGGCGGTGTCTTTAAAGAGAAATTTGAGGAGGTCTTGGATTTCGCGGGCGAATAACTCAAACCGATCGGTTTCTGTATGAACCCTCATGAAAGCCCGTTTGATGTTTCTTAAGACCGTTTCATCGTGGGTTTTTGGTTTGATGTCTTTTAAAAGCAATTGTTTGAACCGAAAATCGGTGATGTTTAACCCTAAGTATTGTGCTAAAAAGTATGCATCGGTTTTGGCGGTTTCTAAAATCAAGGTTTTGTAGTCATCTTCAAGCGTGGCTTGGTGGGCGGTGTTTTGACCGATGAAAGTATAAAGCTTAACATACTTCATGATGACATCGTTGGGGATGCGGTTATAGTGAATGTTTTTTAGACAATACATAGGCGTTCCTCCCTTTTTAAGGCTTAAGCGTCTTCAAATAACGAGACTTGTTCTTTGGTGTTGGGTTCGGTGGTTTGATAATCGTTGATGTCATCTAAGTCTTGATTGTGTGGTTGTGTCTCAACGATGAGTTTAAACGCTTTTTTATCACGGGTTTTGGTGAATTTTTTACCGTGTTCAGCTTGTTTTTCCTTGATGTCAAAGGCGGTGAGGGTGCGTTTGGTTACTTTTGTGATGATGTCGATGCGCGCGCGGTGTTTATATTGGGTTTGGTTGATGAGGTTGCCATCGACGATATAATAAGGGTTGGTTTTCACTTGTGTGAATAATTTTTCACCTTTTAAGGTCCGTTTTTTCTTTTCAATGAAGGCTGGGTTGAACCGTTTGATGGTGCCTCTTTGTGTTAAGAAGATGACCTCGTGATGACTTTTTAGTGGCACACAAGCGGCTAAGGTGTCTTTACCGATTAAGTTCATGCCTTTCACGCCTTTGGCTGTTAAACCACTGATGGCTATCTCTTCAAGATGCATTTTTAAAGCGTACCCTGCTTGTGAAAGCAAGAGGCATTCACCTTTGGGCTCATCGATAAAACGAACATCGGTGAGCACATCTTTGTCGTTTAAGTTGATCGCTTTAAACGTTTTATGGTATCTAACCACATCAAAGTCCGCAAGCGGGGTGATTTTAAGCATGTTTTGTTTGGTGGTCATCAAGATGTAGCCTGGTTGTTTAAAATCACTGACGATGTGGGCGTGGATGATTTTCTCACCTGGTTCGATTTGGACGAATTGGTTGATGTGCATGCCCATGTCTTTCCAGCGGGTTTGTGGGATTTTAAAGATGGGAAGGTATAGGTAATTCCCGTGTGAGGTAAACAGCAACACCGTATCATGGGTTGAGTGTTCGTGGACGTGCATGAAACAGTCGTTTTCTTTGATATCGGGTTGGTCGGTTGCGTTAAATGACCGTTTTGATGATTGACGTAGGTAACCATCTTTGGTGATGCCTAAGATGACTTGTTCACTTTCGATTAAGTCTTCTTCTGACACCCGGATTTTTTCGATGGTTTCTTCGATTTCGGTTTGTCTTGGGGTTTTGGTTTTACGCATCACATCACGCAGTTCTTTTTTGATGACGTTTTCAAGGGCGCGTTCGTTGGAAAGCACCGCTTTTAACTCATCGATGAGTTTGATTAACGAGGCTTGTTCTTGTTGTAATTCGTTTAAATCGGTGGATGATAAGCGGTATAGTTGTAACACCAAGATGGCTTCGGCTTGTGCTTCTGAGAAGTCGAAGGTTTTCATGAGTTTTTCACGGGCTTCTTTTTTGCTTTTACTGGCACGAATGAGTTTAATGACTTCATCGATGATGTCGATTAAACGGATGATGCCCTCAACAATATGAAGGCGTTTTTCGGCTTTCCGTAAATCAAAGTTTGCCCGGTTGGTGGTCACTTCTTTTTGGTGGTAAATGTAAGCATCTAAAATTGAAAGCAACGTCATTGTTCGTGGGCGTTTTTGATCGATGGCGACCATATTATAGTGATAGGACTTGCTTAAATCGGTCTTTTTATGTAAAAAGTTCACAATCGCTTCAGGGTCAAACGTTGGTTTAATGTCCACCACAACCCGTAAGCCTTCTGAACTCGATTCATCACGCACTTCTTTAATGCCGTCTATTTTTTTCTTTAAGCGAATGTCATCGATGGCGCGCACGAGATTGGCTTTGTTGACTTCATAAGGAATCTCAGAGATGATGATGCTTTGTGCTTCAATCTCGGTTTTAGATTTGATGATGATGCGGCCTTTACCGGTTTCAAACGCTTGTTTGATGCCTTCTTTGCCTTGGACAATGGCGCCGGTTGGAAAATCAGGTCCTTTGATGATGCGCATCATGTCATCTAAGGTCGTACTTGGTTTATCGATGCGTTTGATGACCCCTTTGATGATCTCTTCTAGGTTGTGAGGTGGGATTTCTGTGGCGTAACCAGCACTGATACCAGCTGCCCCATTCACAAGTAAGTTAGGGAAACGTGCTGGTAACACGGTGGGTTCGTATTCTTCATCATCAAAGTTGGGAATAAAATCAACCGTGCGTTTATCGATGTCTTTGAGTAAGTATTCACTTACCTTAGACATCCGCACTTCGGTGTAACGCATCGCCGCAGCGCTATCGCCATCAATCGACCCGTTGTTGCCGTGCATGTCGATTAATGGTTGACGCATTTTAAAATCTTGAGACATTCTAACAATCGCGTCATAAACGCTTGAATCACCGTGTGGATGGTATTTACCAATCACATCACCGACGATTCGGGCTGATTTTTTATAAGGTTTATCTTGGTTTAACCCAAGTTTATGCATGGCGAATAAAATGCGGCGTTGTACGGGTTTTAGCCCGTCTTTAACATCGGGTAAGGCGCGGTCTTGGATGATGTATTTAGAGTAACGCCCAAAGCGGTCACCAACAATGTCTTCTAGGTTTTCTTCCATGATTTTGCCTTCAACAAATGATTCAATGATTTTACTAAGTTTATCCTTCATGCGGTTACTCCTTTATCTCAAAGTCATCTTCGTTGGTAAACACGACGTTGGCTTCAATCCAATCACGGCGTGGTTCAACGTGGTCACCCATTAAAATTTTAATTTGCTTTTCGGTGTCGGCTAAATCGTCTATGTTTACTTTGATTAAGGTGCGTTTTTCTGGGTCCATGGTGGTTTCATATAGCTGATCAGCGTTCATTTCACCAAGCCCTTTGTAGCGCTGGATATGTACGTTTTTTTGAATGGCTAATACTTTTTCTAATTCTTGTTCGCTCCAGGCGTAGAGTTCATGGTTTTTACGGTTTTTCTTAAAACTGATTTTATAAAGCGGTGGTAGGGCAATAAACACTTTACCCGCTTCAATGAGTTTACGCATGTAGCGGAAGAAAAACGTTAACAACAACACTTGAATGTGTGCCCCATCGGTATCGGCATCGGTCATGATGACAATGCGTTTGTAGTTACACGCTTCGATGTCGAAATCACTCCCCATGCCACCCCCAACGGTGTGGATGATGGTATTGATCTCTTCGTTTTTAAGCACATCTTCAATGCGCGCTTTTTCGGTGTTAATGACTTTCCCTCTTAAAGGCAAAATGGCTTGGAAACGGCGGTTTCTACCTTGTTTGGCAGAACCACCCGCTGAATCACCCTCAACCAAATACAGTTCGGTTTGGTTTTTGTCTTTGCTTTGGGCGGGGGCTAGTTTGCCTGATAAGATGGGTTCTTTTTTGCGATTTTTCTTCTCAAGCCTTGCTTCTTCTTTGGCTTTTCTAGCGGCTTCACGCGCCGACCAGGCACTTAAAGCACGGTCGATGAGGATGTTGGCAAGGTCTGGGTTTTCGCTGAAGAAATAGGTCAGTTTTTCTGTTAAAACTTGATCAACGGCACTTCTAGCTTCTGAAGTCCCGAGTTTATTTTTGGTTTGGCCTTCAAATTGAAGTAAGTGTTCAGGCACACGGATTGACACAATCGATGATAAGCCTTCTCTGATGTCTGCGCCTTCTAGTTTCATGCCGTTTTTAACTTTGCCACTACGCATGGCCACATCATTAAATATTTTAGTAAGGGCTGATTTAAAGCCTGTTTCATGGGTCCCACCATCGCGGGTTCTAACGTTATTAACAAACGATAACACTTGGTCGGTGTATGATTTGGTAAACTGAAAGGCAACTTCAACTTCTATCGTGTCGTGTTGACCTTCAAAAAAGACCGGTTCATGGATGGTTTTTTTAGAGCTGTTTAAATAATCAATATAAGATAAGATGCCTTGATTATATTGATAGACATCTTTTTGTTTACTGCGTTCATCGATGAGGACCATTTTTAAGCCTTTAATTAAAAAGGCGCTTTCTCTTAAACGCTCACTTAAAGTTTGATGGTTAAAAACGGTGGTAGAAAATAAACCAGCATTGGGTTTAAAATGAACTTTTGTACCAGGTTTACGGCGTTCACCTACGGCTTTTAAAGCCGTAACATCGCGCCCACCGTTGGTGAAGGTCATGTTGTATTGTTTGCCTTCTCTAGTGACGGTGACATCTAAGAAATCTGATAAGGCGTTGACGACACTAGCGCCAACCCCGTGCAGGCCACCCGATACTTTGTAGCCGCCTTCTTGACCAAATTTTCCGCCGGCGTGGAGTTTGGTGTAAATGACTTCAATGGTGTTTTTGCCGCTTTGATGATCGTCTATGGGCACCCCGCGACCGAAATCTTCTACGATCACAGAGTTGTCTTCTTTAATGGTGACGATGATTTCATTGCCATAACCCGCCAAGACTTCATCGATGGCGTTATCGACAATTTCCCATACTAAATGATGAAGCCCGCGGGCATCGGTAGAACCAATATACATCCCGGGGCGTTTTCTAACCGCATCGAGTTCTTCTAAGACTTGAATGGATGCAGCGCTGTATCCTTTGTCAGTCATGTTCCTCACGTCCTTTAAGTAAGCTCACGGTATATTATACCAAAATAACATTTTTATTTGAAGTGTCTTTTTCATTTTACTTATGGTATAATTTGACATAATCAAATTTGACAAGGTGATAACATGGAACTTTTAACAACCATCTTCAACATAAGCTTTTTTCTACTAATAGCCTACCTCATCGGCTCACTACCGATGTCAATCATTGTTGGTAAAATTGCCAAAGGCATCGACGTTAGAGATTATGGTTCAGGCAATCCCGGTACGACCAACGCCATGCGTGTACTCGGTCGTAAATTAGGCCTTTTGGTGTTTTTCCTCGATGTATTAAAAGGCGGGTCTGTGATGTTATTGATCAGACTTGGGCTGTTCGAACAGTCTATCAATTACGAGATTTTTCATCCGCTCTTGTTTGGTATGACCGCCGCAATTGGTCATATTTACCCAGTTTTTCTTAAATTTAAAGGCGGAAAAGCCGTGGCTACCGGCGTTGGGATTTTCTTGGTCTATGCACCCATTTTAGGTGTGATCGGCTTACTTGGGTATTTTCTAGGCCTTAAGTTAACCCGCTATGTGAGTGTTGGTTCTTGTTTAGGCGCACTTAGTTTACTCATAAGTACTGTGGTGGTTTATTTTATTGGCCCTGAGGCTGGTACTGGGTTAGAACTGCTATTTTCAAGAGGCGATGATTTATGGATGCCGTTTTTCGGTTTGGTGGCCAATGTGCTAATCTTTTACCGACACCGTGGTAATTTTAAACGCATTTTAGATGGCACTGAGCCTAAGAGTAATTTCATGCAACGTAAAAAGTTGTAAA
>PWKX01000212.1 GCA_003559585.1 Mollicutes bacterium
CACCGTATACTTTGGTGTTTGCTTTGAAGGTAAAACCACCACCGTTAAACAACACTTTGCTGGGGATCGCAATATGATTCGTCAAAAAGCAACGAGTTACGGTTTATACTTAGTATGGAAGACTTTGATGCATCATGAAAGTTAACATTGAACGCTTTACACATCAATCCATACCAGTATTATCATATACCCCACCTAACGCCGATAAACTTATCTTCATCAATCACGGCATCTATGGATCAAAAGAGATTATCATGCAGTTGATTGGTATGCCACTAACTAAGATTGGTTATAAAGTGGTGGCCATCGATGCCTATATGCACGGAGACCGTGTACAAGAACCCATTAAAAGCCGTGGTGAACACGCGCGCTCAAAAATGTTAGAGGTAGTCAAACAAACCGCCACAGAACTGATTCGTTTACATGAAGATTTATATTTAGAAGATTACCCACGTTATGATGTACTTGGTCTTTCAATGGGGGGCTTGTTAGCCTACTATTTAACAACAATCACATCTTCTATTGATTATGTGGTCGCTTTAATCTCAACACCAAATTTTCAAACGATTGATTTTAAAAACGAAACCACTGATTCTGAATCAAAAATGACCATTGAGCGTTTAATTAAAGATATGGATCCAGCTCAACATATCGCACAGATGCGGTTTAAAAAAATCATGGCCTTTAGTGGCAAAAACGATACCGTTATTCCCTATCATCACACCGATGACTTCATCCAACAGCATCCTAAGTTGCCGATGATTCACGAAACATTCGATACCGATCATAGTTTAAATCCTAAGATGGCTGAACGCGTTGTTTATCATCTTAAAAACACATCTTAATGGTTTACATACACATAAGGCTGTGCTATAATATTCTATCGTGAGTAATCTCACGTTTTCCTTGCCGGTTTTAATCGGCCAGCAGACCAAAAGGAGGTATAACAATGACAAAATACGAAATCATGTACATCATTCGTCCAACCGTTTCTGAAAATGAACGTAAAGTCCTAATTGAAGAGCTTTCAAGCATTTTCACAAACATGGATTCCAAAGTAGACAACGTGGATGAATGGGGCACAAGAGAACTTGCTTATGAGATTGAAAAACATCAAAAGGGTTACTATGTCGTCATGGACGTCACCGCAACCCAAGAAGCAAGAACTGAGTTTGAACGACGCATTCGTTTAAACGAAGACATCATCCGTCATTTAATTATTAAAGACGTACGCTAATCAATCAATGAGGTGAATGTTATATGATCAACCGAGCCATTTTAGTCGGGAGACTCACAAAAGACCCCGAATTAAGAAGAACAAGTAGCGATATTCCAGTGACCAGTTTTACCCTAGCGGTGAACCGTACATTTAAAAACCAACAAGGCGAACAAGAAGCTGACTTTATTCAATGCGTTGTTTGGCGACGCCAAGCAGAAAACGTCGCACAATACGTCAGTAAAGGTAGTTTGGTTGGGGTAGAAGGACGCATTCAAACTCGGTCATATGACGATCAAGACGGTGTGAGAAAATTTATCGTTGAAGTAGTCGCAGATTCTGTGCAGTTCTTAGAACCGCGTGGCACTCAAAATTCAGACTACAATCAATCACAACCACGACAAGAACCTCAATACAAACAACAACCTAAACAACCAACACAAAACAACCAAAAACCTTCACGTGATGACGATTTAAAAGACATCGACATCGCCGATGACGATTTACCATTTTAATATAAGGAGGAACCAATTATGGCAAGAGGTAATTTTAGAAAACGCCGTAAAAAAGTTTGTTATTTCACTGAAAACAAAATTAAATACATTGACTATAAAGATGTAGACATGCTAAGACGTTTTATTAGTGACCGTGGAAAAATTCTTCCAAAAAGAGTCACTGGAACTAAAGCTGGCTACCAAAAAGAACTTAGCGTTGCGATTAAACGCGCACGCCACATGGCATTACTACCATTTGTTAAAAACTAACATACAAACACCGAGTTAAATGACTCGGTGTTTTTTTATATCTTATCAATCAAAATGCGTGCTTATGATATGATGAAGGTAGAAAGTTGTAGCCCTACTTTATTCAAAGGAGAAATGATTATGGAGTTATTACATAAAGATGAAGAGAAAATCAAACAAATATCATCGTTTATGCGTGAGATTCTTAAAGACCTTTCTAGAGAAGAAAAACGTCTAATCTATGAACAATACAAGCCCTACATTGAACAAATCAACCCGATTGATTTGTTTTATCTAGAAATGTATAACGCCACAAGTAACACTGACATCTCCACAATTAAACAATCAGCGAATCGGTTTGTGAATGCTTTCCAATCTTCTTTAAAAGCCTATGAAATCAAAGAAGCGGATCATCCATTCATGCAGGCTTTAATCGATGAAAACAATGCCATCATAAAGGTTTTAAATGACATGAAACCCTATTTTAAAACAGGCAACATCACCAAACATAAACAGGCCTTAAAAACTCAATTTGAACAATTAAGACATTTAGAGAAAAAGTTCATTAAAAAAGAAAACATCCTTTTTCCTGTTTTAGAAGACAAAGTTCCATCAACCCGGCCGCTTGAAGTCATGTGGTCTTTGCACGATGATGCAAGACATCAAACCAAATCATTGATTCACTTACTATCTCAAGATGATGTTGATGAAACAACCTATATAAAAGCCATCGGCACATATTATTATTTGCTTTTTGGCATCATTCAAAAAGAATCATTAATTTTATTGCCAGTTGCGAATGAACGCATCAATAAAAAGATGATGGATCAGATGTTTAAAGAATGCTTTGATTATGGCTTTACCTTTATCGATATTAACCCTCCTCACACAGTAAGCACCGAGGATGAACCAACCTTATCAGATACTTTTAACTCTAAAACAGGTAGCTTAACTGCCAAACAACTATCTTTGGTTTTTAATCACTTACCTGTTGATATCACCTTTGTCGATAAAGAAGATAAAGTTCGCTATTTTAACGACCGTCAAGAACGACATTTTCCTAGAAGTCCTTCAATTATCGGTAGGTTAGTCAAACACTGTCACCCACCTAAAAGCGTGGATACGGTCGAAAAGATCGTTAAAGCCTTTAAAGAGAACAAACGGGACACCGCTGAATTTTGGATTACCTTTAAAAATAGGTTTTTACACATTCGTTATTTTGCTGTCCGCGATGAGTTAGGTAGATATGAAGGCGTATTAGAAGTGTCACAAGATGTGACAGACATCCGCACCTTATCTGGTGAAAGAAGACTATTAGATTGGGACTAGTTTGTAAAGGTTTACAAAGTATGATTAAAAAGTTTACGAACATAAGTAAAATCGCTTAACATTCGTGATAAACACGTTATAATGAGATTAGAAGACACTAATTCGGAGGGATAACATGGTTGAAAAAAGAATTTTCGCCAATGGTCAAAAAGTTTACGACCTCAAGGATGATTACCTCACGTATTTTTATAAAGATGGTTCGATTAAAGCTGAAGGGCCATACATTCGCAACAAAAAAGAAGGCGAATGGCATCATTACCGTAAAAATGGTCATTTATGGAAGGTCGGTCATTTTAAGAACGGTAAACGTGAAGGGATATGGCAACGTTACAGTCCTGAAGGCCAAGTTGAAGGCGAAACCATCTACAAAAATAACCGTATCATAAAAAAATAAGGTCCCAATTCGGGACCTTTTTCATTGACGAGGTGTGATTCTTTTAATAAGATAGACAAACGGTGTATCTAAAATTGCCACCAGTAGTTTAATCACATATGTGGTGATAAATATACTGAGTAACACACCTGTATCGTGGGTGCCTAAAAACGCAATCGGTACAAATATCAATGTATCAACAAGTTGTGAAACCATTGTTGAGCCAATGTTTCTAACATAAAGCAACCGATCACTTGGTAGTTTTTCTTTGATTGTTTGAAATAAGTGCACATCTAACAACTGTGAAATGATATAAGCCGTTAAACTACCAAGCGCAATGCGTGGCATCAAAGAAAATATGGTGTTAAGTGAACCACTCGCAAAATCATCCGCATGCGGTGTGAACAATAACGCCATTTGCATGATGATTACCATGGCAATTAAAGAGAAAAACCCAATATAAACAGCGTTTTTGGCCTCTTTAATTCCGTATTTCTCATTCAAAGAATCGGTAATCAAAAACAAGGTACCATACATGATATTTCCCAGTGTGGCGGTTAAGCCAAACAACTCAATTGTTTTGGTAACTTGAATGTTTGCAAGTACCGTGCCCATTGCAATCCAGGCAAATAGACCTGTCTTACCGAATAATTTGTAAACCCCTAGTACTAAGATAAAATTGATGAGTGCAAATAAAAACCATAATAGTTCATTCATAAAAAAGCCTCCTAGTTTTGATATCGCAGGATGGTTTCGAACTGCGTACAGAAAAGTATTATAGCGGTGCAAGCACTAGATGTCAAGGATTTTAAAACCGTGTTCTTAATGGTTGGTCAATGACAACTTAACATTTTAAATCGTGTCGAATATGATAGCTACATATGGTATAATAACCATAATCACATCCACATTTGAGGTGTCACAATGAAAAAAACCTCCATCGCTACCGCTACACTCATATATTATATCATCACAACAGTTTTGTTGTTGTTATTTTCTAGTTATCTATTTTATCAAATTTTACTCATTGCGGTAGGCTTTAGTGTTGTGTTTGTGTTTGTGACACTTGGTTTAAATTACACCGTCCAACATCACATCACTAACTTAAATCAAAGCATCATAAATAAAGACTTAATATTAAAACGAAAAGAATCCATTCAAGAACATGTCATGCAAGATAGTCCGATTGGTATCATTGTCTTAGATGATGCTTACCGAATTGGGTATGCGAATCAACACGCTCAATCTTTGTTTGAAAACACACTTGAAAACAAAGCACTAAACAGCATCCATCAAGGGATTTTCAAAGCATTAAAAGAAGATAGTTTAACCCATACAAAGATTTTTAAAATTTATGATGAATACTATGAGATTCACCATGATAAAGATAACGAAACATTATTTTTATACCGTGTGAGCGAAAGAGAAACTTTAAAACGCGCGTATGATAATTACACAACCACCATCGGGGTCTTGCATTTAGACAATTTTGATGACGCCTTAAGCGTTTTAGATGTTCAAGAAAAAAACGAAATTCAAGGTCTATATTATGGTGCCATCGATGATTGGGCTGATAAGTATGATATGCATGTGATCTCAATCAGTTCATCCAAACTTTATGTGACCATGCATAAAAAGAACTTAGATGATGTGATTCAAGATAAATTCAGTATTTTAAATGATATCGCATATATCTCTAAAGAACATGATTTAATTGTGACTTTAAGCGGTGGGTTTGCCTGTGCAAACATTCCACACTCCGATTTAGCATCATCCGCAGAAGAAGCACTCGATCAAGCCTTAGGACGCGGTGGTGATCAAATCGCCATCAATATTAATGGCGAGGATTACCTTTATTTTGGTGGCAACACCAATACCCAAGAAAAAAGAACCCGCATCAGTAGCCGCATTCATGCTAAAAAACTTGATTTATTGATTCAAGACGCATCTAAAGTTTTCATCATGCCACACACACATCCTGACACGGATGCTTTAGGCTCAGCCATTGGGATGTTAAAAATGGTATTAAGTCACAAAAAAGAAGCCCATATTGTTCTAGATGATAACATCGATAAAACAGTGAGCAAAATCCTAACACTCATGGAATATGAATACGTGACCCTAAGAGATTACTTTATTGACCCCGATCAAGCCATGCAGTATCTAGATAAAGACAGTTTACTCATCTTAGTGGATCATCATTCTTATGGTCAAGTCTTAGATGATAAACTTGTCAATAAAAGCCACAAAATTGCCATCATTGACCACCACCGAAAATTAGCTGATCCAATCGAAGATGTGGTTCTTTCTTATGTTGAACCATATGCTTCAAGTTCCAGTGAATTGATTGTCGAGATGATTAGCGTTTACCCACATGTGGTTGAACTGAACCCATTTGAAGCGACCGTGTTACTTGCAGGTATGATTGTTGATACCAATAACTTCATGTACCGTACTGGCAGTCGAACCTTTGAAGCCGCGGCGGTGCTAAGAAAATATGGTGCCGACACATATAAAATAAAAAACGTTTTAAGAGAAAGCTTGAAAGACATTCAAATCAAATCACAATTATTAAGCCGTGTTGAAGTTGTTAATAAACGCTATGCGCTTGTGGTTGTGCCTGATGATATTGATTCAACCAGAACCATGTTGGCTCAAATTGCTGATAACTTATTAGAAATCGACCACGTGGTTGCTGCCTTTGTCATCGGCACCTTAGATAAACAAGTTGTTGGCATTAGTGCTCGAAGCTTAGAAGGGTTCAGCGTTCAGCAAGTCATGGAACATTTCGGTGGCGGTGGACATCTAAACAACGCTGGCGCCCAATTAGAAAACACCACCAAAGAAGCTGTTAAAACAGAACTCATACAAACATTGGAAACATTAAAGCAGGAGGGAAGACCCATGAAAGTTATTCTACAAAAAGATGTTAAGAACAAAGGAAAAAAAGGCGATGTGATTGAAGTGCCTGCGGGGTACGGTAATTATTTACTAACATCGAAAGCCGCGATTGAGGCTACCCCAGAAAATCTAAACATCATCGAAGATGAAAAACAAAAGGCAGAAGCTGAGAAAAAACAAAATTACGAAGAGATGAAAGCTCTTAAAAAACGCATCGATTATCGTGCGGTAAAGGTGTATGTTAAACTCGGCACACATGGCAAATTATACGGTAAAATTAATACCAAACAAATTGCTGAAGCCTTTAAATCTCAACATGGATTGGATATCGATAAACGAAAAATACAGTTAAATCAACCGATAGACACACTAGGAACCTATGAAATAGAAGTGAAGCTTCACAAAGATGTGAGTGCAACCTTTGAACTGATGGTGCTTGAAAAACATGATGGATGACAAACAAAAACCATTTAGTTTAGACGCAGAACAAAATGTTCTCGGTGCTGTTTTTATCGATCCCAATACCATTAAAACCATTTCAGATACATTAAAACAAGAAGATTTCTATCATCACCGACACAAACTCATTTACTCTGCGATATTAGAATTGTTTGACCAACATGTCGATATTGATTACACAACA
Organism: Mollicutes bacterium; assembly: GCA_003559585.1. GTDB lineage: Bacteria > Bacillota_I > Bacilli_A > Izemoplasmatales > Izemoplasmataceae > B1SED10-225. Next base: position 7,206 of record PWKX01000212.1, read on the forward strand.
TTGATTGATAAGCTTGAATCTCAAAACTTACTTGCCGATGCGGGTGGCCATGACTACATTTTAAACTTAGCTGATACAACCCCATCGATTGTTAACTTAGAACACTATATCAACATCGTTCACGATAAAGCCATCATAAGAAACATGATTGATGTGGCCCAAAAAATCGCTAAAAACGGTTATGAAACCTCTGATGTGAATGCTTTTATCAACGACGCAGAAAAACAAGTCTTTGATGTGGCCCATGCTAGAAGAAGTGGTGACTTTATCACATTAAAACAAGTGACTGAGGAAGTCATTAAAAAAGCCGAAGAAGCCCGGTCACAAGTTGATGAACTCACAGGCTTAGATACTGGTTTTGAAGCGCTTAATCATTACACACTCGGTCTTCAACCAACCGAGTTATACATCATTGCTGCCCGTCCCTCGATGGGTAAATCAGCCTTCGCTTTAAACATCACCACCAACGTTGCTAAGTTAAAATCAAACCCATATATTGCTTTTTTCTCTCTAGAAATGGGTGTTGACCAACTTGTTGGTCGGATGCTCTCAAGTGAAGGGAATGTCATGTCAAATCATTTACGCACAGGAAAACTGAGCTCAGCTGAATGGCAACAGCTCTCAGTAGCCAGTGATCGCATGTCAAAACTCAATATTTTATTCGATGATTCAGGGACTGTTAAAGTGACGGATTTAAGGCAAAAATGCCGTAAGTTAGCACAAGAAAACAGACTGGATTTAGTGGTGATTGACTACTTGCAATTACTGAGCGGATCTACCCCACAAACAAACCGTGTTCAGGAAGTTAGTGAAATATCACGAATGTTAAAAGAAATGGCTCGTGAATTAAAGATTCCTGTCATCGCTTTATCACAGTTATCAAGAAGCGTTGAATCACGCACAGAAAAAATCCCGATTATGGCAGACTTACGTGAATCGGGTTCCATTGAACAAGATGCAGATGTCGTCTTATTCTTATACCGCGATGATTATTATAATAAAGAAAAAAGTGAGAAACCAAACCAAGTGGATGTGTTGGTGGCTAAAAACCGTTCAGGCGCAACCAATATGAAAGGATTCCCGCTACTATTTAGAAAAGAATTTTCACAGTTCAGAAGCCGCGATATGTCCGATGAACAAGGTGAAAGCACAGGCATCGATGATTTAGATTAAACCGGTTTATGGAAGACCGGTTTTTTTTATGGTATTTTTGCTTTAGTGGTGCTATAATGTTTCTCGGATTATACGATAAGGAGGGTCGCCATGCAATCTACAAAGATAAGAAAAAAAATAGATTTAACATCAGGCAGTATCTTAAAGAAACTTCTGATTGTGGCGATACCAACCCTTCTAACTAGCATCGTACAAATGACCTACAATCTCACAGATATGTTTTGGGTAGCGCGTGTTGATCAAATTGGGTTTAACCCAACAGAAGCGATTGCGGCTATCGGTACGGCTGGCTTTTTGCCCTGGTTTGGTTTTGGGATCATTTTACTTGTACGGACTGGTACCAGTGTTTATGTTTCTCAATCAGCCGGGACAGACAATCAAGAAGCGGTCAATACCTACGCCAACAACGGATTGGTGTTGATGTTGATGCTGGCGTTGATTTACACACTCTACGGTGTGTTTTTTAACCATCATTTTGTCGGATTATTCAACATACAAAACGCGAATGTTGTTGCTTATGCGGAGCGCTATGTGTTTATTGTGACTGCCTTTTCTATCTTTTTGTTTGCCTCAAACGTCTTTAACGGCATTTACGATGGATTGGGTAAAACCATCAATACCTTTATGATTATGGCTGTCGGTCTTGTATTAAACATGATTTTAGACCCAATTTTTATCCTTCACTTTGAAATGGGTGTTGAGGGTGCCGCCATCGCGACCATCATCGCTCAAAGCGTTGTATTCTTTATTTATGTTGTGATATACTTAAGCCCCATTAGACCGGCTTTAATTCGCCCCTTTAAATACGTCAATCGGTATACGATGTTAAAAATCATAAAACTAGGCTTACCTGTCGGTATTCAAAGCATGGCAATGACCTCAATCTCAATTGTGGTCGGGGTGGTGGTGGCTAGTTTTGG
>PWKX01000101.1 GCA_003559585.1 Mollicutes bacterium
ACAATGCGTAAGCAAACAAGTCAGTTTTGAGTTTCGCCAATGCGGGACGCATTTTATTAAAGACAACAAACGCTATAAACTCTCAGTAAAAGATTTAATCAAACAAGCAAAAAAAGCCAACATCAACTACACACCTTAATCCAATCATGGATTCGTTCAGGTTTTAGTTCAATAACGAATGAAATCATTGTCAAAGCACCTTAGCTGGTGCTTTTTTTTATGATCATCCTTGAATGAACCACGCGCTCGTGATATGTTATAGATAATTGCTGCTTATTTATAGCGCTTAGCCATTTGCTGTTTTTATTTAAGGTGACCTTAAGTTTTTTATGTCACAGACCCTGCTTTAATCAACATGAATAGTAAAACCAAGTGAAAGGTGATGTTTATGTTTAGCACAGTTCAATATGCTTTAAAACGATGTGAACAACCCCGCACAGCGGATGTTAGAGCGATAGCCAAAGCGTTTAAAAAACCACTCAGCCATTTGAGTATGAACACGGTGTATGACACGTGTGAATCGCTTTTAAAGACCGGTTTATGGGCTGAGACGATTTGTGCTTATCAGCTTATTTATGATCAGAAAAAGCGCTATGATGAGGCAACGTTTGATGTGTTTGAACGATGGTTATTTGCGTATATTAAGGATTGGTGGGACTGTGATGATTTTATGACGCATGCCTTTCAAACGTGCCTGATGCTTAATCCCAATCACATCAACCGCGTTAAAACATGGGTCAATCATGAGCGTTTTGCGGTGCGCCGCGCGGCTGCGGTTATCCTCATTGTACCGGTAAAGAAAAATCTGATTGATATCGACGATGTTTTTTATGTGTGTAATCAGTTAATGCTTGATACGCACGATTTGGTTCAAAAGGGTTATGGCTGGTTATTAAAAGAAAGCACCCGTTTTCATGAGAAAGCCGTCATTGCTTATCTTGAAAGAAATGTTCATCAAATGCCAAGAACGGCCTTTCGCTATGCGCTTGAACGCTTAGATGCTTCACAAAAAGCCCGGTTAATGCAGTTGCCTTAAGCGACATTTACCACCACGGAAAAAACGCTATAAAAACAGCGTTTTTTTTGATGGCAATCAATGCTTGCGACTAAGCAGGTTTAACCCATAAGCAGTGTTAAAGCATGTGTTTATCATAAAGTGATAGACATAGCGGCTTCATCAAGCTTATAATAGGTTTAAGTGTACCACCAATATCATTTGTGTAAACGGATGAATCTAAGGAGTAAACATGACAACATTATTTGATTTACGTGTCGAAAAATCTCAAGACACCATCACGTTGATTCAAACCCACCTTGAGGCCACCATCAACATCATTCAAGTTGATGACCAACAGCTTAAGGCCTGCACGGGGTGTTGGGATTGTTGGTTAAAAACCCCAGGGCTTTGTGCCATCAACGATGAGATGCAACAACATTATCAAGCGTTTATGCGTAGTGATACGGTCATGCTTCTAATCGACACAGCCCAAGGGTTTATCCATCACGGGGCAAAAGCTTTCATCGACCGTTTGATTGCGCTTCATCACCCATATATTGTGTTTAAACATGGTGAATGTCGTCATAAAACTAGGTATAAAACATACCCTAAGTTGTTGGTCCATGTTGATAATAGCGACTTAACAGCCCTAGAAAAGGATATGACGCGCACGTATCTATCACGCATGGCGGATCACTACCGGTCGAAAGCGTATTTAATGGCTTTAACACCATCATTTAACCTTGAACCATTAAAACGAAGCCAGCCTATCCATAAAACCATAAAAGCTTCAAAAACCCCATCCGATGAGCCCTGGATTATCTACACAGGCTCACCTAGAAGAAAAAAGAGTAACACACAGGTGATCGTGGATGCCCTCTCAGAAGATGTTAAAGCCAACGTTGAGATTCGTGATTTAAAAAATACGAAACATTTTAACACGTGGCAAAGCACGTTTAAAGATGAACCTAACGTCTTATTTGTTTTGCCACTGTATGTGCACCATGTGCCTTCACACGTTTTGCGTTTTATAAAAGGGCTTAAGCCTTCACAAGGTAACCTCGCCTTTTTTGTACAGTCTGGTTTTCCTGAATCGGCGCAATCACATTATGTGGAGGGTTATTTTGAAGGGTTAAGCCAACGGTTAAACAGAACCTATAAAGGCACGGCCATTAAAGGTGGGTGTGAAGCTTTGCAGCATGTACAAGCAAGCACACAAGCCAACATGTTAAAACCAATCACTGACACCCTTGAACATTTAATCATTGAAGGTTTTTACCTTGATCAGCATCTAAACAAACTTAAAACCCCCGTTAAGTTTAGCGGGCTGGTGCGTGTTTTAGTCAGCTTCATGTTCAAACTAGGCATCATCAACCGGTTTTGGAACACTTTATTAAAAGAAAATGGCGCATACGCTTTAAGACACGCCCGTCCCTATCTTGAAAAAAAGCGGTGATGTCAGCTAAAAAAATGCATGGCCTTAAGCATACAACAACAGTGGTAAACATCAATCATTTCAACAAGCCTTTTTTGAGGCTTGTTTTTTTATCATCTTTTATAAAAGATTGTATTTACTAACCATCTCAAAGGGTATATCATAATATTGACCAGGGTGGTCATAAAGCAGGTGATAGATTGAATGATAAGTTTAAAGCGTTACCAAAAGAAGAACAAAAGCGTATATTAAACAGTGCTTTTAACGTTTTTACTGATACCCCGTATCATCAGGCAAGTACCAATGCCATTGTTAGAGATGCGAAGATTAGCAAAGGCAAACTCTTTTATTATTTTACCGATAAAATGACGTTGTTCACCGCACTGATCGATGTTGGGATGCGCTATATTAAAGAAACCTTTATTGATCGGTTAGACCTTGATGAACCTGATTTTTTAAAACGGTATCAAATCATCGCCAGCATCAAACAAAAAGCCCATCAAGCTGAACCGTACTTATTTGCGTTTATGGGTTATGTTTACTTGCATGAAGCCGATCGAATTGAACCTAACACTTTAGAAAAAATCAGGCATTATCAATCGGTGATGAACACGCAGCTAACTAAAGATGTCGATCAGCGTTTGTTTCGCGATGATATTGATGCACAAACGGTGATGACATTATTAACCTATAGCTTAAAAGGCTATGAACAAGAACTGATTGAAACGATTAAACATAGTCACATCGGTCAAACACAACCGCAAACGTATTATGATGATTATAACCGGTTTATAAAAACTTTAAGACAAATATATTACAAATAGGAGGCCTTGAATGGCAGTCATAAAAGTAGACCATGTATCAAAATGTTATGGAAAAGTTCAAGCATTAAAAGATGTTAATTTATCGGTAAACGAAGGTGATATTTACGGTTTTATTGGACCAAATGGTGCGGGGAAAACCACATTGATTCGTGTGCTTTTAGGCATCCTAAAAGCCGATCAGGGTCAAGCCCATATGTTTGAAAAAGATGTATGGTTGGATGCGGTTGACATTCATAAAAAAATGGCCTATGTGCCAGGGGATGTCAAACTTTGGCCGAATTTAACCGGTGGTGAAGTGATCGATTTATTAATCAACATGCGTCAAAAAACAAACGGTGATAAAAAGCTAGCTTTGATTAAAAAGTTTGATTTAGATACCAGTAAAAAGTGTCGTTCATATTCTAAAGGGAACCGTCAAAAAGTCGCTTTAATTGCGGCTTTAGCATCGAATGCTGATGTGTTCATTTTAGATGAACCAACCAGTGGGTTAGACCCATTGATGGAAAAAGTGTTTCAAGAAGAAATCATGCAGTTAAAAAAAGCAGGTAAGACCGTGTTTTTATCCAGTCATATTTTAAGTGAGATTGACACCTTATGTGATCACGTCAGCATCATCCGTGATGGTGAGATTATTGAATCGGGCCCATTAGAAGCTTTAAGACATTTAACCAGAACCACAGTGCGATTAAGTACAAAAGAAACCATCACCGATTTAGACCAATTAAAAGGTGTTCATGATTATAGCGTTGAATCAGGGATGCATGTTTTCCAAATTGAATCTAAAGCAATGGATGCACTCATTAAACATCTTAGTCGCTACAGCATCACCCGTTTTGAGAGTAACCCACCAACCTTAGAAGACTTATTTATGCGCCATTATCAAGGGGTGTAAATATGCATGCTAACTTATTTAATCATACTTTCACCTATTTGGTGACGGTGCTTAAAAAAGACAAACTTAAAATCATTTTTTGGCTGCTTGGCATCAGTTTCTTTGTGGTTGCGGTGGGACATGCTTATCCAGCGTTGTTTCCAGACCAAGCGGAACTAATCGGCTTGGCTGAAGCGATGAGAAATCCAATGATGGTGGCGATGTTTGGTCCGGTTTATGATCCAGAAAACTACACCATTGCCCAAGCCTTAGGCAATCAAATGCTGATTTTTAGTATGATGTTTTCAGCGATTATGAGTATTTTTATCGTCTCTAAGATGACGCGCGGGGATGAAGAAGAAGGCATTTTAGAATTGATTCAATCATTGCCTGTGGGTCGCTTAACACAAACAGGTGTCACCGTCATTCTTATTGTTTTTATGAACATCATCTTAGCCTTACTTATCGGGTTTGGTTTAGCACTCATACCAGAAGACAGCATCACCGTGGTAGGGTCTTTAACCTACGGCTTTTCGATTGGGGCGACCGGTATTTTAATGGGCGCGATAACTTTGATTTTAGCTCAGCTGTTTGAAAACAACCGGACGGTGATGGGCATGAGTTTTTTAGTGCTGGGTGTGATGTATTTATTAAGAGGCATGGGCGATTTATCTGAAAACATCTTAGTGTGGTTGATGCCATTAAACTGGCCAGCTAGAGTTGAGGTGTATATCAATAATTATAACGAATTGAATGTGCTAACCTTAGGGGTATCTTTCGTTTTGTTTGCGGTTGGTTGTTACTTGAACCTACGCCGTGATTTAGAAGCGGGTATGTTCGCACAAAAACCGGGTAAAACCGCTGCATCTAAGGTGCTTAAAACCCCAACAGGTTTTGTGTTAAGGTTATTGAAGGCTGGTCTGATTGCTTGGATTGTGACGTTGTTTATCTTAGGTCTAACTTATGGGTCTATTTTTGGTGATTTAGATACCTTTATTGAAGGCAGCGATATCTTTGAACAAATGTTGCCAGGGGGTGAATACCCATTAAACGTTCAGTTTATGAGTGTGATCATGATGGTGGTGGCGTTAACCGCTGGGATTGGCCCAATCATGTTTTTAAACCGTTTAGCCACTGAAGAGAAGAAAAACCATACAGAACACTTATATGCGCGTGCGTTATCACGCACACGTCTATTGAGTATTTTCACTGTTACCGCACTCATCTCAAACGCATTGCTGCTATTCATTGGGTCTTTAGGTTTAATCATGGGTGTTCAAGTGTCTATGGATGAACCAATCGGGTCCCTGCAAATCCTTCAAGCTGGGTTTGCCTATTTACCAGCCTTGTGGTTTATGATTGGGCTTGGGGTGTTACTGATTGGTTTTCTACCACAAAAAACAAGCATCATATGGATATACTTTGTGTATGCGTTTTTCGCTGTTTATTTAGGCAATGTCATCAATTTACCTGCGTTTTTCTCATATTTAACGCCTTACGGGTTTATTGACCAGCTACCAATTGATGCGTTTAGAATCTTACCAACAGTAATCATACTCACACTGACAGCCATCATGGTAGCTTTAGGATATGTTGGGTACATAAAACGAGATTTGAAAGGATGATACCATGAAAATTTATTTTAAAAAAATTCAAGCCATCATGCGTCATTTCACCATTCTTGATATGGGTATCTTAAAACTGTGTTTGTTGTCACTTGGTGTGATTTTAGGGGTTTACTTTTATCAGTTTTTTGATCAATTACGGGTGTTATTATGGGTGCTTTTTGTTCTTAGTTGGCTTTTCATTATCGTTAAGGTGTTCGGGTTTTACTGGGATAAAACCGATTAAAAACATTTGTAAACATAAGCAAGACACATGAAGTGAACGCTTCATGTGTCTTTTGCTTAGCACAAGTGATTCAGTTGCTCATCACAACATAATGATTTTGTTTAATGAGGTTTTTGCACCATGCGCCTCGTTTATAACCAAAATGGTTCAACCCCAATGAGTTAGACAACCAAACCGAAGGGGCCTAAGCAATTAAACATTAAATCCATGGTGTTTTCTTGATAGGCTTAACAATAGGTAGTGTTTTTTCGCTTCGTTAAAAATGGTTTTTATGTGCTATAATAGGCTTGATATAAATAAGGGTTCATGCTGCAGATTATGTATTGCATTCATGCTTGTTTCATATCAAGTAAAACAAAATACTAATTGACGTGATCCATAAACCTAAGCGACTTTCTTCACACGAGGATGATGAGAATGAACACACGCATATATAAACCAAATGATCTAAAAAACCACGATGTTAAAACCGATATTAAAGACGTTCTTTTAAACGGTAAAAACATCATTTTTCCGACGGAAACGGTGTATGGCATTGGGGCGCACGTCCTAAATGAAACTGGGGTTAAAAACATTTACCACATTAAAGGTAGACCCAGTGATAATCCGCTTATCATGCATATGGCTAAGATAAGTGATATCGGCCATTATGTGTATATCGACCAACCATATGTCGAAGCTTTAATGAACACCTTTTGGCCGGGTCCTTTAACACTGGTGTTACGAAAAAAAGACGTGGTACCCACCTGGATTACCGGTGGCCTTCAAACCGTTGGTGTGCGCATACCAAGTCACCCAGTGGCACTAGACATACTCAAAATCGCTGGGGTGCCTATTTGTGCACCAAGTGCGAATCAAAGTGGTAGACCTTCTTCAACGTTATTTGAACATGTGTTAGAAGATTTTCAAGGCAAGGTCGATATCATGGTTGATGGTGGCAAATCAGAGGTTGGTTTAGAATCAACCGTCTTAGATGTCACGGGGGTTCACCCCGTCATCTTAAGACCAGGTGTCATTACAAAAACGATGATTGAATCCATCACATCCCCAGTTTTAATCAGTGAAGACGCCACTAAACAGCAAATACCTAAAGCACCCGGCATGAAATACAAACACTATGCACCTAAAGGGTCTTTAACGATTGTTGAGGGGAAAGTTTCTGATGTGGTGAACCACATCAACACACAAATTAAACACCATCACCCCAATCAAAAAGTCGGTGTGATTGCGAGCAGTGATGTCAAAGATGCCTTTAAAACTGCTTATGTTTTTAATATCGGCGACCCAAATCAACCCGCAGAAATCGCGTCAAACGTATACATTGCTTTAAGAACCATGGATCAATTAAACATTGATGTGATTTATTCTTTGTCTTTTAAAGACACACAGTATCAAGAAGTCATCATGAACCGCCTTTATAAGGCCGCTAATTATCAAGTAATCACAGTTTAAAAAGATAAATGTTTAACAGTGTCATGGTTCATACCAATTGTTTTAATATTTAAAGTTTAAAATAAATATTCTTTACTATTGAGGAGCTATAAGCGTATAATTGAATCAACGATAAACCGTAGGCGGTGTTGGCTTGGATGGTTTAACGAATAAGGAAAAAGCAGTGTTAAGTCATATTAATGAGACCCATGGACAATCTTTACGTTTTAGAATTAATGTTCGTAAGGTTGCTGGTGCTTGTGAACTAAGTGAGATGCATACTGAAGAAATCCTAGAGCGGTTAAAAGAAAAAGGTTTAATAAAAAAAAGACGTGGCCGTTTTTATTGGCTGGGCGAGCTTACCCTTGAGATGCTCTTAGAGGTTATCGCTAATAGTTAGTTTAAGGGTTGAAAAAATAGATATCGTCATCTTGTAGAATTAAGTTTTGCTTCAAGTGATTTTTAGATAATAACCAGGTTAAAACGTTGGTATCATATGACACACGCATCAATCTTCATGAAGCGCTTAAAACACCCATCATATTTGGGTGTTTTTTATAGATATCTCATCGTTTAAACCGTTGTAACCACATCGATGAGATAATGTGTTACAATAAAAGGCGGAGGTTTGATCATGAAACTAAAAACAACCATACAATCTTTAACGTTATTTGAACGCTTACTATGGTTCACCTCAGCGTTTGTGATCACCATATCTTTTTTATTTTCAGGTGGCAACGGGTTAACCCTCATTGCGTCTTTACTCGGTGTGAGTGCGCTTATATTTATGGCTAGAGGCTATCCACTTGGACAACTTTTAATGGCACTTTTCTCCATTGTTTATGCCCTAATATCTTGGACTTACGGTTATTATGGTGAGATGATGATTTACTTAGGTAAAGCGTTGCCGGTATCTTTGGTGGTGATGTTTGCCTGGTTAAGACATCCGTTTACAAATGGGAATCCTGAGATTGAAATAAGACATGTGTCTTTAAAAAAATCATTGTTGATCATGGCATTAGCACCGTTTGTGACTGCGTTATTTTATCTCATATTAAGGGCTTTTAATACACCCAACCTGATGATTAGTACGTTGTCGATTACCACCAGTTTTGTGGCGGCGTCCTTTATGTATTTAAGATCGCCGTATTTTGCATTATTATTTGGTTTAAATGATGTTGTTTTAATCACACTTTGGTCACTAGCGACCATTGATGACATCACTTATTTACCAATGGTCATTCTTTTTACAACTTTTTTAGCCAATGACATTTATGCTTATATTAGTTGGACCCGTATTCAAGTTAGACAAGGGTTATTAAAAGAAAAAACAACGTAAGTCATCCATGAACATGAACGCTTTAACGGCGTTCTTTTTTTATGCATCACGAAGCGTTAAAAAGAGTGTTCAAACAAAAAAAGCCACGCTAAGCTATCGTCTTCACTGGTTATAAAAAGCTGTAGATGGCTTCTTTAAGCTCTTTAACCATTTTCTAGACACTTTGATAACACGGCGTTGGTATAAACACACGATAAGGTCAGTTTTTTCTTAGCTTCTTATATTGTTTTCATAATTAAAGGTTGATCGTTGTCTATTAAGCATGATGTGGTTAAGGTGTGAATCAATCTTGTCAGGTTATGATCTTTTCAAAAAGAGGCATCCATAATATATTCGTTGAACGTTGTCACATCATAA
>PWKX01000142.1 GCA_003559585.1 Mollicutes bacterium
CATGATACACTTGGCATTCCCATTCAATATCTAAAGGTTATGGTTGGGTTTATGATCTTGTTGCATTTAATGATCATATTAAAATCATTTAACTGGGAAACAAATACCCAATTGACTTCAATTAATCGTATGAACAGAGCATTACACGATAAAAAAACGATTGTAACTAAATTGCATGATCAAGTGATACAAGCGTTATACGTGGCCGGTTTATCTTTAAACACTTTAAAAGACAACGGATTTGAACAAAACGATGACATTAACAACATTCAATCGCAATTAGACCAGGCCATGGCGCTACTGAGAAACATCATGAAAGAATCCGATAACCAAAACCTATTAGAAACAAAAGCTTTTAGAAATGCGGTGCAATCGATAGCCAATATATACTTTGAAGATAACTTCCCAACCTTTAAGATGACCAATCAACTGAGTACCTTGTCCCTACCCATCAGCCCTTACACCGTTAATCATCTTTATTACATCATACAAGAATCGTTATTAAACATTTCTAAGCATGCACATGCAACAAAGGTTGTTTTAACCCTCACACAAGAACTAAATTATTTAATCATTAACATTAAAGATAATGGTCAAGGGTTTAACGTAGATGAAGTCTATGCTCATTCACAAGGCCTTAAAAGCATGAATCATCGTATTGAACAAGTTTCTGGTAAACTATTTATCACATCGAAACCGAATCATCATAAAAAACATGGCACACTGATTAAACTCATTGTTCCTTTAGAATACTAATACATCACAAACTGAGGTGATCGCATTGGCCAATATCTGCATCGTTGATGATCATGAAATTGTCCGAACAGGCATCAAAAACTTGCTGAGTAAAACCAATAAATATCAACATATTTACTCAGTTGGCACCATTAAATCCATGATTCAGTGTATGGAACATCATCAGATAGATTTGGTGTTGCTTGATTTAAAACTTGAACAAGAAAGTGGCATCTCTGCCGCCATTCAAATAAAGAAAACATGGCCAAACACAAAAGTATGTATATTATCTGGATTTATTGAAGGCCATTATGCCACCGAGGTTAAAACCATCGGCTTAGAAGGTTATGTGTTAAAAAACACTGATTTTAACCATTTAATTAAAACCATCGACCAGATTTTAGCAGGTGAGATTGTATATGATAAAAAAATAGAATCATTGATTGACAATCAAACAATACCAAGTAAATTTAACAGCTTTTCTAAAAGACAAAAAGACATTTTAAATCTTTTGGTACTAGGTAAAACAAACAAAGAAATTGGTTATACTCTAGACATTCAAGAAAAAACGGTCCGCAATTACCTCACTGATTTATATAAAAAAATGAATGTCTCTAATCGTTCTGAAGCCGTATCATGTTTTTTACGCCTTAAAAGAGATGGCTAAAAAGGACAAATGTCCATATTTTTACATCCTCAAAGTTGTGATACAATTCCCCTGTAAAACAATATTAGGAGGATGATTTCAATGAAAAAATTATTATCATTATTATTTGTCTTAACCGCAGTATTTACACTGGCTGCTTGTGACACTGAAACTGAAGTTAGTTATGAAGATGGTCGTTACCGTGGCATTTATGTTGACGGTGATGAGGTTCAAGTTGTCGTTCAATTTGATTTAGAGGACAACATCGTACAAAGTGTTCGTTTTAGACAACTGTATTACTCTGGGGTTGATTATCAAGACTCTGAAGATGAAACCATTCAAGGACTTGAACAACAACACATTGATGCCTTTGAATACCTAATCGGCAAAGATATTAGAGATCATTTAAGTGATCTTTATAACCCTGAAGATTTAGATATTGATGATGTTGATGCGTTTTCAGGCGCAACCATTCGTTCAAACAAAATCATTTCAGCGATTAGAGATGCCTTAAACCGTGGTGTTTACTCTTACTAATCACATTATTGGTGGTTAAAACATCTTAAAAAACTAAAAACCGGTTCGAAAACTGAACCGGTTTTTTGCTTATAAAAAAGTCAGTCACCATTGAAGGCAACTGACTTAACACACTATATATGAATCGGTTTATCTAAAATGCCATGTGCGGTTTCATGCAACATCTCTGATAAGGTAGGATGAGGGTGAATGGCGTTCGCGATATCGGCCGCAGTCGTTTCTAAGTTCATGCCTAAAACCGCTTCTGAGATGAGTTCAGTGGCAGAATCACTTAAGATATGCACACCGATGATTTCATTGTACGGTTTTGAAGCAAGCATTTTGACCATACCGATTGTTTGATTTTCAGCTAAAGCTTTACCGTTTGCGCTCAATGGGAAGGTCGAGACTTTATAGTCAATGCCTTCTTTTTTTGCCTCTTCTTCAGTTAAGCCAATTTGTGCGATTTCAGGGAATGTGTAAATGCCTGAAGGCACTTTGCTGTAATCAACAGGTATCGCCTCACCGTGAATGTCTTCAACGGCTGTGATGCCCTCTTTACTAGCCACGTGTGCTAACATGTATTTACCGTTAACATCACCAATCGCATACACGTCTTCAATGTTGGTTTTAAGTAGCGTGTCTGTTTTAATAAATCCATTTTCAAGTTCTAAGTCTAAGTTCTCTAAACCATCCATATTAGGTTTCATGCCGGCTGAGAGTAAGATCTTATCAGCATCTAAGGTTTTGGTTTCTCCATCTTGTTCATATGTGATGTTATCTTTAGATACTTTATTGACTGTTGCGTTAACTTCGAACTTGATTTTCGCTTTTTTCAGTGTTTTTTTAAACATGTCTTTGATTTCTTGGTCGACACCTAACAAGATGTCTTTTTCTCGTTCTAAAATGGTGACTTTGGTTCCAAGTGTCGCAAAAATTGTCGCAAACTCGATGCCAATCACGCCACCGCCAATGATGACTAAGTTTTTAGGTTGGTCTTTCAAATCAAGGATGCCTTTTGATGTTACCACATACCCTGAGGTTAAACCATCTTTCAACCCATCAATTGGTGGGACAAATGGTGAAGCGCCCGTTGCGATGATGAGTTTTTTTGTCTTTAATGTATCATCACCCACGTTGATGGTATGGTTGTCTTTAACAACCGCTTTGCCATCATAGACATCGACTTTGTTTTTCTTAAATAAGTAGCTCACACCACCGGTTAATTTTTTTACGATTTTGTTTTTACGTTTCATCATGTTTGCAAAATTAACACTGAATGCATCCTTTTCAACATCGATGCCATAATCTTTTGCTTGTTTAAAGTTTTTGTAGACTTTAGCGCTGTTTAACAAGGCTTTGGTGGGAATACATCCCCAGTTTAAGCAAACACCGCCAATGCTTTCCTTTTCTATAACGGCTACATTTAAACCAAGTTGTGCGGCTTTGATCGCCGCAACATAGCCGCCTGGGCCTGTGCCGATAATGGTTAAATCGTATTGTTTCATGGTTTCACGCTCCTAACTAAGTAGTAATAACATGGGATCGTTCAAATACGCTTTTAATTTTACCATGAAACGACCCGCATCGCCACCATCAATGATACGATGATCTACAGAAAGTGATACTGGGAAGATATCACGGACTTCAATCTCACCGTCGATGACGACTGGTTTTTTCTCAATCGCACCCATACCTAAAATGGCAACTTCAGGATGGTTGATGACCGGGGTGCCTAATTTAGCACCAAAAGCACCATAGTTTGTGACTGAGAAGGTGGTATCTTTCAAATCATCTAAACTCACTTTTCGATCGCGCGCTTTTTGAGCAAGACTTTGTGATTCTTTAGCCAGTTCGATGATTGATTTTTGATCAGCATCTTTAATGTTAGGAACGATTAAACCATCAGGGGTATCGACCGCAATGCCGATATTATAGTAGTCTTTATAAATGATTTCTTCGTTTTCATGGTCAAAGCTGGCGTTAAAGACTGGGAACTCTTTTAACGTTAACAAGACCGCCTTCATAATCAGTGGTAAGTACGTGATTTTAACATCATCACCAACAATGTTTTTTTGTTTTTCGCGAAATTTGACCATTTCACTCACATCAAATTCATCCATCACTGTGGTCGCGGGAATGAGTGCGTTAGAACGGTCCATCGCTTTAACGATTGATTGACGTAATTTGGTGATTTTTTCACGTCTAGTGCCATCTTCACGGACTTTTGGCATGTCATATGATGGACGTGTCGTGGTTGTTTTGGCACTTGATGAAGCTGT
The DNA here is from genome assembly GCA_003559585.1 of Mollicutes bacterium. Taxonomy (GTDB): domain Bacteria; phylum Bacillota_I; class Bacilli_A; order Izemoplasmatales; family Izemoplasmataceae; genus B1SED10-225. The sequence continues at coordinate 4,180 of PWKX01000142.1, forward strand.
TTGTTCAGAAGAAGCATCCGATGCTTCAACATCTTTTTTCATCACACGGCCTTCTGGACCGCTACCTTTAATGGTATTGATGTCGATGCCTTTGTCTTTAGCTAGTTTGCGTACAAACGGTGTGGCTAGCGCTTTTTTGGTGTCACTTGCTTCTTGTTTAGATGCGCTATGTTCATTGCTCGCAGGCATGACTTCGTCACTAACTTCAACCGATCCAACCACACTAGCCCCTGATTCACCAGCGGATTCTGTTTTTGTTGATGATTCATCATCGTCATCATCATCATCGTCTGATGCGTCGTTGTCTGTTGGTTTTTCTGCTTTTTCAGCTGATTCATCGTTTGGTGCTTCTTCCTCATCGTCACCTGAACCATCGTCAATCACAGCTAAAACCTCACCGACATGGATGGTTTCTCCAACTTCTGCGCCTTTTTTCTTTAAGATGCCTGATTCAGGGGCAGGAATTTCAGCGTTAACTTTATCGGTTTCAATGACAACGATGGTCTCGCCTTCTTCAACGGTATCGCCAACGTCATAATGCCATTTTAAAACGACGCCTTCATGAATCCCTTCACCGATATCTGCGAATTTAAAATTTATCATGGTTTCACTCCTTATTCAAAGTTTGCCAGTTTTTTAATGGCTTGTGCGATGCGTTTTTGATCAACAATGTGGTGATGTTCACCTTTTGGCAACGGCACGGTAATGTCTGGCGAGGTTAAACGAACAGGTTGTGCTTCTAAGTGGAAGAACGCCCCTTCGTTGACACGGCTGATAAGCTCTGCGCCGATGCCCAGTGTTTTTACCGCTTCATGAACGACTAAGAAACGACCGGTTTTTTTCACTGATTCAACGACTGTTTCTGAGTCCATTGGGGCGATGGTTCTTAAGTCGATGACTTCAACAGAAATGCCTTCGTCTTTAAGACTTTCGATGGCTTTTAAGGTATCGCGCATCATAGCGCCCCAAGAGACTACGGTCACATCTGAGCCTTCTTGTACGACGCGTGCTTTACCGATTTCTACCGTGTATTCTTCTTCTGGGACTTCTTGTTTGAAGGCACGATAGATTTTTTTAGGTTCAAAATAAATCACAGGATCGTTATCTTTTATGGCCGCTGTTAAGAGGCCTTTCGCATCATATGGGGTTGAAGGGATGACAAGTTTAAGCCCTGGGATATGTGCGAATAAGGTTTCTAGTGATTCACTGTGATGTTCAAGCGCTCTAACACCGCCACCATATGGCATTCTTAACACCATAGGAACGCTGTATTTACCGCGTGAGCGGTTACGCATTCTTGCCATATGCATGGCGATTTGGTTATAGCCTGGGAACATGAAACCTGAGAACTGAATTTCAGCCACCGGTCTAAGTCCGTTAATGGCCATCCCAACACCGGCACCAATGATGCCTGCCTCAGCGATTGGGGTGTCAAACACACGGTCTTTACCAAATTTCTTTTGTAGTCCTGCGGTAACGCGGAATACGCCGCCTTCAAAACCAGCGTCTTCTCCGAAGACAACCACAGATTTGTCTTTTTCCATTTGTTGTTCTAAGGTATGGTTGATGGCGCCAAGTAAGGTTAAGGTTGCCATATTATTCACCCTCACTTTCTTTTAAGTAAGCAAGATAGTCTTCTTTTTGTTTTTTAAGATCTTTAGGCATGGTTTCATAGTTGAAATCGAAAACATCATCTGGACCATACTGACCTGTTTTTTCAACTTTTTTGAAGGTCTTGATGACGTATTGTTTCATCTCTTCTTGTAGTTTATCTTCTTTTTCTTGATTCCAAAGTTTTTTGTTTGATAAGTATTTTCTGAAGCGAATGAGTGGGTCTTTGGTTTTCCACTCTTCTACTTCCTCATCAGAACGGTAAATAGAAGGGTCATCACTGGTGGTATGTGGTCCTAAACGGTACGTAAAGGCTTCAATCAGTGTTGGTCCTTCGCCGTTTCTAGCACGCTTTAAGGCTTCTTGCGCCACGCGGTACATCGCTAAGACGTCATTACCGTCTACTTGTATACCTGGGATGCCATAAGCAATGGCCTTTTGAGCGAGTGTTTTGGCTTTGGTTGCTTGAGCTCTTGGTGTTGAGATGGCGTATTGATTGTTTTGGATGATGGTAATCATCGGTACATCATACACCGCACCAAAGTTAACGCCTTCGTGGAACTCCCCGTGTGAGGTCCCCCCGTCCCCGATATAAGTAAAGACGCTTTCGCCTTTTTCTAATATTTTTGATGCATACGCAATCCCAGCGGCATGGTTTACTTGTGAGCCGATTGGCACATTGACCGGCAATACATTCACACCTTCATCGAACTGTGAACCACGTTCATTCCCGTACCAATATAGGTAGGATTGTTCTAAGGTTACCCCTTTGTAAAGCATAGCAGCAGCTTCTCTAAAGGCTGGGACTAACCAGTCTTTTGTATCAGATGCGGCCATGGGTCCAATTTGGCAAGCTTCTTGACCTTGCACAGGGGCAAAGGTTAACATGCGGCCTTGACGTTGAAATTGTAAAGCTTTCACATCAGCCACTCTTGCAAGTACCATCGTGCGATACATCTTAAGTAATGTCTCATCGTCAATGTCTGGTTCTTCATCTTTGTTGATGACTTTTCCGTCTTTGTCTAAAACGGCAAACATTTCTTCTTTAAGTGGGTCATATTTTTCAAAAAACATAGGATGCCTCCTTAATTTATAAAAATTTCAAATAATTTTGTTGAAAAATAAAATGTCACTTCTTTATGACACCCTTATCATAACTAATATGGCGATGATTAGCACGTGATATGCTTTATTTTTGAAGGCCTGTTTCGCTGGTTTTTTGGTTAACCGCATGAATAAAGTGTATGACAGGTTTTTAAAATAAAAAAAGCACAGAAATCTGTGCTTTTAGTCGTTTGTGTCTTCTCTTTCTTTAATATCACCGTGTTTATATGCGGTGATTAGCCGTCTTAAATCATGGATGGTTTGTTTGATTTTATGACCAACATCGGTATCGTATATATAATGTCTGCGTTCACTTAAATCTTCAACATGGGTTAGACTCACAATGTCTTTTTCTTGTTCAATCAACGTTTCGTAAGATGAAAAGCGGCTATGTGATACTAAGTAAAACGCCCATGAATCACTGATTAAGGTGTAGCCACCAATATTGGTTTTTTGAGCATATTGTTTACTCATGCCACCATCGATTAAATAAACATTCCCATCATTTAACACAACATCATCGCCTCGTGTGATGTCAACGGGGACATGTCCGTTAACAATGCGCCCTTTTTTAGGGTCAATATTAAATGCTTTAAAGATGGTGTTGATGATGGTTTTGTTTTCGCGTGACATGAAGTAAGCATTAAAGATTTCTTTATGTGTCTTTTTATCGTCTACAAAATAGCGTTCGAAAGTTTTCATGGCATGCTTGGCAAACAAGGGACTGTGTGGGCTTTGCCATAACATCAAGAAATAAGCTAAATCAGGGTTGTTGGTTTCATGCCGGTTTAAATAAGCTTGTCTGATTTTTTGTTCAAGTTTATCAAATAAGGCTTTGCCTTTATACGGTTTGTTATCAATCGTATGAGTTAGTAATGTGCCATCATCATTGAGTGGCACCGCAGCATGAAACAAAAGGGTATGATTATAAGCTAAATGCATTGAACCTTTACGGTATAAATAACGAATGTGAGCTTGTAGTTTTTCGTTATGCAAAAACAGTTGTTTTAAATGCGAGATAACTTTATGTTCTTCTTCAGTTAAAGTGTAAGGACTATTTGGATCAACCGTTGGCAACATGGTTTCGGTTAAAGCATAAACCTCATGATCAATGGTGATTGTCTGCTTGTCATGGTTTATTTTATCTAATAATAGACGGTCATCTATTATAAATTCAGGGTGTTTATCAATGATGCCTTTTTCTAATTTAAACTGGATGATGCTGATGGCTTTGTGCATGCGTGCCACGAACTTAGGATCGTTTAAAACCCCATCACCGTTATTAAAGCGTTTTGGATAAAATGCTTTACAAGGGTCTTTTTTATAGACTTTATTGGCTAAGGCTTGTAAGACCCTTAAGTTGATGCCATACCCATCCTCTAAGCATTCGAGGTTGCTGTATCTGGCAGCAATCCGGATCACATTGGCAATCATCACTTCACTGCCTGAGGCTGCGCCCATCCAAATGATGTCGTGGTTCCCCCACTGTATGTCAACTTGCTTTTGTCGCATGATTTTATCCATGACCATATGTGGTTTTGGCCCGCGATCAAAGATATCGCCGACAATGTGGAGTCGGTCGATTGATAAGCGTCTAATAAAACGAGAAACTTCAATGATGAGTTTTTTCTCACGACCTGTTTCAAAAACAGCGTCGATGATCGCATTGATGTAGCGTTCTTTATCAACATGTTCACTTGATTCATATAAGAGTTCTTGAATGATATAGGCAAATTCTTCTGGCAGTTGTTTTCTTACATGGCTTTTGGTGTGTTTAGAAACCAACATTTTTGCGATGATGATCATCCGTTTTAAAACGTCATTCAATAAAACAGGCAATGCTTCTTCGCCCCAACTTTGCCGGTATTTATTAATCATATCGGTGGGATAATAGATAAAGAAAGCAAGTCGTCTGCGGTTGATTTTATCTAAGTCTTGAAACCGTTGATTAATCTTTTCTTTTAAGATGCCGCTGGCGTTTTTTAAATAATGATTAAACGCATCGTATTCACCATGAATGTCACTGATGAAGTGTTCAGTTTCTTTAGGTAAATTAATGATGGCATTTAAGTTGATTAGTTCTGTGGCAGCACTTTGTAAGTTAGGAAATTGTTTTGATAATTGAATAAGGAACTTGTGTTCATAATTTGTGTTCATCACACCACCGCCTTTATCATAGTGTAGCACA
>PWKX01000011.1 GCA_003559585.1 Mollicutes bacterium
AAGAAGGCAAAAAACCACCGTTTGATGTGATGAATTTCGTGATTGAAGAAACCAAAAAACGCGGCCTAGAGTTTCATGCGTGGTGCAACCCATACCGTGTGTCGATGAACTCGGATATCGATTGGAAAACCTATTTAGAACAATGCGACGATCTCAATTATGCCAAACAAAATCCCGACCACGTTATCTTAGATACCAAAGGCCAAATGATTTTAAATCCAACTAAAGAATCAGTTAAACAATTCATCATCGATTCAATGGTTGAACTGGCTGAAAACTATGACATTGATGGCATTCACTGGGATGATTATTTTTATCCATATGCTGGGTTAGATGAAGACAAAAATGATTTAGAGGATTTTGAGAAAAGAAGTGACCCGTCTCAAACGTTGGGTGATTTTAGACGGATGCATGTGTCTGATGTCATCAACCGTGTCAATGATGCTGTTCATGGTGTTGATAAAAATATGCGCTTTGGTGTCTCGCCGTTTGGAATTTGGAAAAACAGCGTAAACGATGCACGCGGGTCTAACACAGATGCTAAATGTTCTGAATCATATCATAACCAATACGCCGATGCGTATGAGTGGGTTAAAAAAGATATGGTTGATTACATCGTACCGCAAATTTATTGGCCATTTGGTCATGAGATTGCACCGTTTGCTGATGTGTTTCAGTTTTGGTTAAAAACAGTTAAAGGGACCAATGTTGATCTATACATAGGGCTTCCAGCTTATAGATTGGGTCAAGATGGTGATTTTGAAAACCCTGAAGAAGTGACCAATCAAATCAAATATGTGAATCAATATGATGAGGTACAAGGGAATGTGTTCTTTACTTATCATACATTTATAGACAAAGGTAGAACAGAACCAGGCGTTAAACACATAAAAAAATTAATGACAGAGGCGAAATAATATGCGTAGATTTAAATTTTTAACAGCATTAAGTGTGGCGCTCTTATCACTGATTGTGATATTTGGTGTCCAACATATTGATGGATCTGATGGCTTAGAACCACTTACCCGTGGGTCCAGTACCATCACACATTATAACAGCAGTGACCCGGTGATGATTCCAACCACGTATGAAGAAAACCAACATGAGTTACGCGGGGTATGGGTTGCGACTGTTTGGAACTTGAATTTCCCAAGTCATACAAGTGAATCTCAATATAAAGCAGCATTCGACGATTTAATTGATGATATGCTTGCCAATAATATGAACGCGATGCTGTTTCAAGTTAGAGGACATAACGATGCGTTTTATGATTCAGCTTATGCGCCGTTTTCCCGTTGGTTAACCGGCACTGAAGGTCAAGACCCAGGCTGGGATGTTATTGAGTACATGATTGAAACTGCCCATGCCAATGGTATTGAATTTCATGCATGGATGAACCCTTACCGTGTGGGGAACTCTTCACTAGATAAAGACACGTTTTTAGGCAATTTACATCCTGATAATTTTGCCAGACAGCGTCCGGATTTAGTCATTCGTGGTGATGCTGATAGCAATGGAAACTATCCGTATATTTTAGACCCAGGTCAACCTGAAGTTGTTGATTATATTGTTGATGTTGTCGATGAAATCATGGCTTTATATGATGTTGACGGCGTGCATTTTGATGATTACTTTTACCCGTATTCTGGGATGAGTGATGAAGAACAAGATGCTCAAACTTATGACACGTTTAAAGACCCAGGTCAAAGTTTATTCGACTTCCGTGTTGAAGCGATTAATAATGCCATGCGTGGTGTTAAGGAAGCCACGGATCTTTATAATCAAACGTATGATGAGATGGTACGCTTTGGTATTTCACCAATTGGGTTATGGGACAGTGTTCAAAATCACCCTGATGGTTCTAACACAGCCCCTGGTAATATTTCTAGTTACCGCTCTCAATTTGCGGACTCAAAACGTTGGGTAGAAGAAGAGTGGGTCCACTATATTAATCCACAAATTTATTGGAACACATTACATAACACAGCGCCCTATGCCGATGTGGTTGACTGGTGGGCAGAGTTGGTTAGAGGGACCAATGTTGATTTACTCGTTGGCCACTCCATTGCCAATGCCGCTAGTTGGTTAGATGACGAGATTGCGACACAATTGTTATACAACCAAAAATACCCAGAAATCACAGGCTCAGTGATGTATTCGGCTAATTTCTTAAACGGCACCAACATGCAAACGGTTAGAAATAGCTACTGGACACAACAACCAATCAGTGCTTGGCAAGATTCGGATGTTGAACAACCAGAAGCCATCCTTGATGGTGTCATAGATGGTGATGTATACCGCGGAAATGTGACCATTAGTTTTGATGAAACCATGGATACATATTACCGTTTATCGGGAACATCAACGTGGCATCTATATGATGAACCGTTTGAAGTGACTGAAAATGGTAGTTATGTTTTATACGCTAAAAACGTTGATTCTTTTGGCGAAGAAAGTCTTGTTAAAGCCACAAGCTTTGAGATAGAAAAACAAAACTTTGTTGAACCAACCATCACGGTTGAAGGTCAATCGATCAATGGTGATTATGTTGTTGGTTCATCGTTGAGTGTGACTGCAGATGATTACGATATTTATGTCGCGATCAATCACGGTTCAGTTGGTGCGTTTAACCTATATGAAGGCCCAATTCAACTCGATTCACTTGGCACTTATTTTGTAAGAGCCAAAACAGTAAATGAAGAAGGCGTTGAAAGCGAAATCGTGACTTATCGTTTTGATATTGTTGAAGAAAGTTATGATCCAGCAACGATTCATGTTAGTGGCGAAGGCAATGATCCTTATTACCAATCAGCCACGATTAGTGCAACCTATGATGCGCCAAACATTGAGATGCGTATCAACGATGGTGCATGGACTGCTTATGATGGTTCACAAATGACGTTTAATCAAGAAGGTACTTTCACCATTCAAATTAGAAACGTAGAAGGCAGCGATAACGTGGTTGAAAGAACCTTCATCATCGATCAAACCCCACCAGATCAACCAACAGTGATTGTTGATGCGGACTTTGATGAAGACATTAATCGTTATATCGAACCTGTCGATCTAGATGTTGAAAGTGACGCAACCGTATACTTCCGACTCCACAACGGTAGCCGTTGGACCAGCTGGCAAACCTTTAGTGAACCTCTGTTCCTAGCTAGAAGTGTCACGTATACGTTTGAATATTACGCGGTAGACCAAGCTGGCAATGAGACGGAGGTATTCACCGAACGTATTCGCATTCAGTTGCCGGTTTCAGAAGACATTCCTTGGGTCATTCGTGATGGTGAACGCGTCACCTATTACAACTCAGATATAGAAATTGCTTTACCTGAATACCAGGAAAAAGATGAAGAAGTTCGTGCCATTTGGGTATCAACCGTCTTTAACATTGATGTGCCGACGTACACCAATGAAGAAGATTATAAACACTTTATTGTCAATATGCTTGATACCATTAAAGCCAACAATTTTAACACGGTCTTCTTTCAAGTTAGACCGATGAATGATGCGTTTTATCACTCAGAGTTGGCACCTTTTACGGCCTATTTCTCTGGCACACAAGGCGATGCACCTGATTGGGATGTGTTTGAATTTGTCGTAGATCAAGCGCACATGAGAGGTCTTGAACTACACGCTTGGTTAAACCCATACCGTGTGGCCACAGGCTCACAAAGCAAATCGGCTCAATTAGAAGGCTTACACGAAGATAACTTTGCCAGACAAAACCCACATCTTGTCATGCAAGATAATAATGGGCAATTGATTCTAAACCCAGGTGAACCAGAAGTTAGACAATACATTTATGATGTGGTTCAAGAATTAATGGATAACTATGATATAGATGGCATCCACTTTGATGATTATTTCTATAGTTATGCTGGGATGAGTAATAGTGAAGACGCAGATGCGTTCAACCGTGAAAATCCAGAAAACTTAAACTTAGGCGATTGGCGCCGTGATAATGTCAATATACTTGTTAAAGAGTTGTTCTATCAAATTGAAGCGTATAACGATTTATCGGATTCCCATATTGTGAAGTTCGGCATTTCGCCGTTTGGTATTTGGGCGTCTAATCAACAGTTTGAAGGTGGGTCAAACACCTCACCAGGTGCCCTTTCATCGTATATCTCACAATATGCAGATTCTAAAAAATGGGTCGAAGAAGGCTGGTTACATTACATCAATCCACAGCTTTATTGGGAGTTTGATCACTCGGTGGCACCATACGCAGATCTTGTCGATTGGTGGGCTGATTTAACCGCTGATAGCGACGTTGATTTAATCATTGGTCATGGTTTTTATCGCTATCATGATGGCAGTTGGTCTGAACCAAATGAACTCTTAGAACAACTGCGTTATAACTCACAGTACGACAGCATCATCGGCAGTGCGTTTTTCACCTATAACACCTTAAATTCACAACATCAAAATGTTAGACAGGCATTAGATAGAATGCATGAACACTATTGGACCGATTATGTATCTTTCCCTTGGGAAAGCACCGTTAGCCCTCAAGATGACCCTATTTGTGATGATGGTTATGAACTTGAGTTTGGTTACTGTGTGCCCGTTGAGGATGATGACGGTGATGACAATGGTGATGGCAACGGCGATGATAATGGTGATGGCAACGGCGATGATAATGGTGATGACAACGGCGATGATAATGGCGATGACAACGGCGAACAAGACCCTGATGATACCGATGAAGATAGCGGGCTTTCAGGCGCCATCATTGGTTTGATTAGTGGTGTTGTGGCGATTTGGGTTATTGGACTTGTTGTGATTATTAAAAGGTCAATGAAATAAGCATGATTAATGAGATCAAAGATTACTTAAACAAAGGTGTGAAGGCTGGTGCATATCCAGGCGCTGCCTTCTGCCTTGTTGAAAACGGTGAGATTCGTTGCGATGCGGTAGGATATAAAGCGTTAGAACCTGACAAGCTTGTAAACGATGTCCATACCATTTATGATGTAGCCTCGCTCACCAAAGTTGTCTCAACGACCACCCTCATCATGCATTTAATAGAAACAAAGCAACTTTCTTTAGATGCCAAAGTTTATCGTCTATTAAAACGGTATAAGCATCAAGGGACGACCATTGATGAATTATTAACACATACCTCAGGATTGCCAGCTGATATACCTCGAGCAAACACATTAAGACACAAAGAAGATGTTTTAAGTAAAGTATACGACATGGAACTAAGCTACGAACCAAAGACAAAAGTTGTGTATTCAGATGTCGGTTTTATCCTACTTGGACAAATCATTGAAACACTGTTTAAACAACCAATTCATAAGGTTGCACACACGTTGATTTTTAATCCGTTAAACATGACAAACACCACATACCGACCAGATAAAGACGAAACAGCACCCACTGAATATAGGGATGATGCGGTGTTTAAAGGGATGCTTAAAGGCCTTGTCCATGATGAGAAATCATTTGCATTAGAAGGCTTAAGTGGTCATGCGGGGTTATTCTCAACGGCCTATGATTTAGCACTGTTTGCCAAAGCAATCTTAGATGATGCGTTTGTTTTAAACGCTAAAACCATTCAAACACTGATGAAAACACAAGTGCATTTAAAAACACAACATGACAGCATAGCAAGCCGAGCTTTGGGTTGGGACAAACCCACAAAAGGTGGCATGGCTGGTGATTTCATAAGCATTGATGATACCATCATGCATACCGGTTTTACTGGGTGTCATATGATCATTGAAAAAAAACAACAAAAAGCTTTGATTGTTTTAAGCAATGGTGTCCATCCAAAAAGACAAAACAATCAAATGATGCACTACCGAAAAGCATTATCAAATATTATATTCAAACCAAACATTTAAAGGTGGATGACAATGAAAAAATTAAGTATGTTTGCGTTACTGTTTTTAACAGCCTTCATCATCACTGCGTGTGAGGGTGATACCGAACCAGATCCAGACCCAGACCCAGATCCAGATCCAACCTTAGTTTTCGAGGTAACCAGTGGAGACATCACCCTTGATGAAGGTGAAACCCATCAAATTGAGTTTGAAGTTGATGGTGTTGAGATTGGTTTTGAATCCTCAAACGAAGCCATCATTACCGTTGATGACAACGGTTTAATCACGGCGGTGTCCTCTGGACAAGCCGGTGTTTTAGTTTCACCAGACAATGGTGATTTTGACACGGTCGAGATTACAGTGACGGTTAATAAAGTGATTGAAATTACCGTGGATACCACCACAATTGAACTCATTGAAGGAGAAACATCGAGCATTTCATATGAAGCTAACGCGTTTGTTACCTTCGTCTCAGATGACCCTAATATTGTCACAGTGGATGATAGCGGGGCTTTAACTGCTGTTTCTGAGGGTAGCACAACAATACGTGTGATTGCCGATGAAGATGAGAGTGTTTATCAAACCATTGACATCACGGTTCACCGTTTAATTGAGATAAATGGACCTGATGAGATATCACTTTGGGTAGATGCTGATGTCACTTTAGATATTCAATCGACTGATCCAGTTAGTTTTTCAGTTGAAGATTTCAGCATTGCTCGTGTGATTGATGGTGTTGTTACAGGCCGTGAGGTTGGGACAACAACCATCACCGTTCAGTCAAGCGCTGATCCATCAATCACCCATACAATCACGGTGCACGTCTATAATGCCACAGAAATGATCCAAGTTGATGGGCCGTCTGAAGTAAATTTAGGACAAGAAGCACAATATGCGATCTCGTTTGGTCCTGAAGCGGCTTATCCATATGTATCCTTTAGTGTGTCTGATGATTCGGTTGCAACCATTGATGAAGATGGTGTCTTAACTCCTTTAACACAAGGGGTTATAACCATCACTGCAACCAGTTTATTTGACGGCAGTGACGACGTCATCACCGATAGTATTGAGGTAGAAATCGTCCATTATGTGGCGGTTGATGCAAACGCTGAGACCTTAGATACCTGGAATCATGAGGGGATGGATTTCGTTTTTGGTCAGACGATGTTTAACAGTCTTTATGATGCCTTAGCCTCTAGTCAAGAGGGTGTGACTATTTACATCAATGACGGTGATTTAACCGGAACCACCATCTCATTAAGTCAAGCTACCATTCAAGGCGTTGGCGATCATAGTCTATCGGGCGTCTTGTTGTTGGATGCCGATGACATCACACTAAAGAACTTAACCTTTGATGCTGGTGAAGTCATGGTTGATGGCCCAGTTAAAAACGTTTCACTTCTTAATAATACCTTTACCAATGCATCTGAAGCTGCCATTAGGTTGGATGTTGTTACCAACCTTACCATTGATGGCAATTATCTTGAGGGTTCTGCCGCTCAAGGCATCATGCTTTTATATGTCGAGGGTGAGATTGAGGTTTTATCAAATACCATCATTGGATTTGATGAAGCGATTAGAATAAAGACCGGTGAAACATTAAGTCAGGCTACCAATATTGAAATGGCTTGGAATACCATTGATGATGTAGATCAAGCCTTTTACCTAGATATTCACAAAGATGTGAGTGGGTTTGCGCGATATAATACCGTGACAAACGTAGCATCCATCTATGTTGGCGCATATCCTGGTGAACTTGAGTTTACTTTAAACTACTGGGATGGCCAGGAAAATCTTGACATGAATCAATTTGAAAATGTCAGTGAGACAATGCTTCAAGGTCATTACACAAACATCTCTGATGTGGTTTCTCGCAGTCAATATCATCCTGATGTACCAGGCGAAATCATCATCACAAACCCAATCACAAACATGACCATCGGTGATGACCCACATGCGATCGACCTTGCGTTTTTACCTTTAAGTGAGATGTTCACCCGTGTACAATTTATCACATCCGACCCTGAAGTGTTGGCAATTAATCAAGATGGTGTGATGACGGCTGTTGGTAGTGGGCCTGTGACCATCACAGTTCGTTCTCGCCTAGACCATACCATCAATGCCACCATGCAAGTTGAAGTCACGACCACACCGGGTATTGAGATTACCCCTAATGAAGTGATGAATGTGTTAACCGCCGGGGATTTATTTTCAATGTCAACGATGGTCTTCCCATATGACATCGCAGGTGCCGATGTGATGTTTGAATCTAGTGATGAAACCATTGCTCTTGTTGATTATGATGGTAACGTTGAAACCGTAGGTGCTGGTGTGGTGACCTTCACCGCGCGGCTTGTTGACCAGCCCGAGGTGTACAATGAATATACTGTTGAGATTTATGATGAGCTTGATGAGAATGATTTGTTAGATTTATTAACGATGTACTCAGTATCATATTCAACCCCACATCGTTGGACAGCGTATGGTTTTAATTTCAATTACCAAGATTTTAGGTATGAAAGTGTCTCAAGATATTATTTCTCAGATCCACTTGAAATCAATGAGCGAATTGTACCTGTCAGTACTGGTGTTAGACCAGGTGCAAAGATGGATCCACATCCTAATGGCATTGAAGCGTTTAACCCTGAAAATGTTTACTGGGTTGTAATTCACGATACGGCGAATACGGCACAAGGGGCCGGTGCTTTATCGCACTCGAACTATCTTTACAATGCCGCTGTGAACGGGGATGAGTTATGGGTTTCATGGCACTATACGATTGATGATACGCTTCTTTATCAACATTTACCAGAAGATGAACGCGGTTTCCATGCTGGCGATGGATCTAGTCGTCCTGGCACTAGTGCCAATTATTTAGGTGGCGGAAACCGTAATGGCATTGGCATTGAGATGTCACCAAATATCGATGGTGATATGTGGCGAACGTGGCAAAGAACGGCACAACTATCAGCTGATATTTTATACCGCTATAATTTACCACTAGATCATTTAAGGTATCATATTGATTTCAGTGGTAAAGTTTGTCCGCAAACTTTAATAAGAGCAGGCTTGGTACCGACTTTTGAGGAAATGGCGGAAATCGAGTATATTGTTCGAAGCGAATATCAAGATGCCACCATCACATTTGAATCACACAACCCTGATTACATTGATGAATATGGCCGTGTGATTGCGATGCCTGAACGTGCGATCACGG
>PWKX01000038.1 GCA_003559585.1 Mollicutes bacterium
GCCGGTTCACAATCAGAAGTCACCTTTTTCAATTGCTTTGTCATGCCCTTTATTCACGATTCAAGAGGCGGCATCTCAGATCACCGTAAACAAGTCATGGAAATCATGTCACGTGGTGGTGGGGTTGGAACAAACGGGTCAACCTTAAGACCTAAAAACGCGTTAGCCAAAGGTGTCAACGGTAAATCGAGTGGTTCAGTGAGTTGGTTAAACGATTTATCGCAACTCACACATTTGGTTGAACAAGGTGGCTCAAGGCGCGGTGCACAAATGATTATGCTCGCTGATTGGCATCCTGACATCATCGATTTCATCATTTCTAAAATGCAAAATCCGAAAATCCTTCAATTTTTACTTGATACCATCGATGAGCCATATATCAAAAAAGCGGCCAAAAACAAACTAAAATTTATTCCTCTTAGTGAAGAGGAAACAGAAATTAACGAATACATCTTAGAAACCGCAAAAAAACAACCTGATAACTTTTCTAAAAAAATCGTCGATACCGCATTTGAACGTTTAAACAAGGGCGGTCACTATGAAGTCAATGACCCTGAGTTTTTAAGTGGTGCCAACATTTCAGTAGCCATTACCAATGATTTCATGAAAGCCGTTGAAAATGACGAAGAATGGCCCTTAAGATTCCCAGACATCGATGTTTACGATGATGAAACCAAAGCCATATACGACAAAGAATGGGTTAACGTTGGCGATGTTCGGGAATGGGAAAGCATGGGTTACGGCATTAAAGTTCATAAAAAAGTCAAAGCCAAAGATTTATGGAACTTAATCAACATCTGTGCGACTTATTCAGCTGAACCAGGCATATTCTTTATCGATAACGCCAATCAAGCCACCAATGCCGTTGGTTATGATCAAAAAGTTGTATGTACCAACCCTTGTGGTGAACAACCACTCGCCCCTTATTCGGTCTGTAACCTCGCGGCTTTAAACTTAGCCAATATGGTCGACCATGAGAAAAAAGATGTAGACTGGGACAAATTAGCCCAAACAATCAAAGTTGGCGTTCGTCTTCAAGACAACGTGATTGATAAAACCCATTACTTCCTAGATGAAAACGAAAAACAAGCATTAGGCGAAAGACGAATTGGTATGGGTGTGATGGGACTTCATGACTTGCTTATTTGGTGTAACCGTCGCTATGGTGCAAAAGACGGTTTACAATTTATTGATAAACTATTTAAATTCATTGCCACTAAAGCGTATGAAACCAGCATTGAACTAGCCAAGGAAAAAGGGTCTTTTCCTTTCCTTGAAACACAAGAAAATCGTGAAAAAATGTTGGAAAGCGGCTATATCCAAAGTATGCCAACTGATATCCAAGAAGGCATCAAAAAATATGGTATTAGAAACTCTCACTTACTCACAATCGCCCCCACCGGTTCAACAGGTACGATGGTTGGTGTTTCCACTGGTTTAGAACCTTACTTCGCATTTTCATACTTTAGAAGCGGTAGATTGGGTCGTTTCATTGAAGTCAACGCCCCCATCGTTGATCAATACTTAACTGAATATAAGGGTTACACCAAAGATACCTTGCCAGAAACGTTCGTCAGTGCCATGGAACTTAGCCCTGAAGAACATGTCGATGTTCAATGTGCCATCCAACGCTGGGTAGACAGCTCAATTTCTAAAACCGTAAACGCCCCTAAGGGTTACACCGTTGAAGAAGTTGAACAAGTGTATAGACGTCTATACTACGGTGGTGCCAAAGGCGGGACTGTATACGTTGATGGGTCAAGAGATGCACAAGTCTTATCCTTAAGTAAAGACGAAGATAAATCTCAACCAAAACAAACTGATATTAAAGATTTCGGACTTGATGTTGAAGAGGAAAAAACAAGCAACAAAAAAGAAACCAAAACCAAAGGTTTAAGAAGTGATAGACAAGATAGAAACATCGGCGTTGAAGCTGGTGATATTTGTCCAATTTGCTTAGAAGGTACCGTTGAAAATTTAGGCGGATGTCACACCTGTACAAACTGTAACGCACAATTGAAATGCGGATTATAAGCAGGGGTTTTTACCCCTGTTTTTTCTTTATATCACGCCCCATTCGTGATACCATATAAGTGAAAGAGGTGATGATATGCTGAAAGCCATCGCAGTCGGAGTGGACCGGTATAAAGAAGGCATGCTTGGTTATTATTTAGATGAGATTAGAAATCTAGCCAAAGGCCTAAACATCGAAATCACTCAAACATTTGAACAAGACTATCGTTTAAGCACACCGTCTCTTAAAATTGGAAAAGGCAAGGCCGAAGAGATCAAAGCTTTTAAAGACGAAAACCCTGTAGATTACATCATTTTTAATGATGAATTAACCAATTCGCAAATCAGAAACTTAGAAGCCATTTTTGCGTGTCCTGTCATCGATAGAACACTACTTATTTTAGATATTTTCGCTAAAAGAGCCAAGACAAAAGAAGCCATGTTACAAGTTGAAATTGCACAACTAAACTACTTAAAACCACGATTGAGTGCCCTAAGAGATTCCTTTGAACAACAACAAGGTGGCATCGGTCAAAAAGGACCCGGTGAGAAGAAACTAGAACTAGACAGACGAAAAATTGATCGCGAGTTAAAACAGTTAAACAAACAACTAAAGGCGATTGTACGTGTTAGAAAAACAGGTAGAAAAGCCCGTAACCGTGGTGGCATTAAAAATGTGGCGATTGTTGGTTATACCAACTCTGGTAAAAGCACCCTTTTAAACACATTATCTGATCTATCTAAGTCACAAAAAGACTATCAAAACACCGTTAAAGACCAGTTATTTGCAACCCTAGAAACAAGCACTAGACGCATTGAAATCAAAGATAATAAGCCTTTCACACTAACCGATACCATCGGTTTTATCTCTTCACTTCCTCATGAGCTAATCGATTCTTTTAAAGCAACTTTAGAAGAAATCAAAGAAGCAGACTTACTGCTTCACGTGATTGACTTCTCACACCCCTACTACTTAGATCAAATCGCAACGACCAACCAAGTGTTGGAAGACATTGGGGTTGACGATGTTGACATGCTTTATGTTTTTAACAAAATCGATTTAACAAGTGAAATATTGCCTTCTAGTTATACCCCTGCTGTGAAAATATCACTGAAAGAGCACCTGAACATCGATCAACTGTTAAACAATATTACCCATCATCTATTTAAACACGATGTGGTGACACATTACCTAATACCACAAGAAAAAGGTGACATCATTCACATCTTAAATCAACATGCCGATATCATAGAAACATCCTATGTAGATAATAACGTCAAAATTAAAGCCAGGGTTGATTTAAAGCTCAAAAACAAACTGAAAGCCTATGAAATATAAAAAAAGACCTCCATACTAACACATTAAGTGTGGAGGTCTTTCATTTATCTTGGATCCTCATCAACGGCATCCAACAATGCCATATCTTGAGGTTCGATTGTGAAATCAAGCGTTAAGTTTTCTATCATTCTTTGTTTATGCGCTGACTTTGGTAAGGGTAAGGTCCCTTTTTGCAGTAAGTAACGCAAACATATCTGTGCTGGTGTTTGCTTATATTGCTTGGCAACCTGGTTTATCGTGGGGTTATCTAGTAAATGTCCGACGCCTAAGGGTGAATAGGCTTCAATTAAAATGCCTTTTTGATGACAAAACTCAATCACTTCCTGCGGTTTTAGACCAATGAAGTAAGCAATTTGATTAACTTGTGGGATGATTGTTGTATTATCTAAAATGTTTTGTGTATCTTCAACATCAAAATTAGAAATACCAATGGCTTTTACTTTGCCTTCGTTATACAACGTTTCCATGGCTTTATAACTTTCAATATTGCCTTCTTTATAACGATTCGTTCGATCTGTACCTGACCAGGGAGCATGAATTAAAAACAAATCAATGTAGTCAACTTGTAGTTTCTTTAAACTCTCATGAAACGCATCGATGGTTCCTTGATAATCCTTAACCTTCGTGGCTAATTTTGTGGTGATAAAAATCTCTTCTCTAGGGATTGATGAATCCTTTACAGCTTGGCCAACACTCTCTTCATTCCAATATGTTTGAGCGGTGTCGATGTGTCGATAACCGACTTTTAAAGCGTTAAGAACACTATCATAAGTTTCTTTACCTGCTTGTAGTTGCCATGTTCCGAAGCCGACTTTAGGAATGTTGAGTCCGTTGTTTAATGTGTAATAATTTTGTGTGATCGCCATACATGTCACCTCATTTTTTGAATTAATGTACTTTCATTATACCATAAGAAAATCCCCTTAACGTGTCTGTTTCAAAACATCGTTAAGGGGATGGTTTACATTATATGGTTATGATGATTTGGTTTCTTTAGTTTCAAACAAACGACTTAGCGGTTTATCCATGATGATGTTTAATATCCCTTGTCCGAGTAATGGTGCCACACTTAATTGTAAAATTTTTGGTGATTGTTTGTCTTCTGTTAGTTCAATCGTGTTTGTACAAACAAGTTCTTCAATCGCACTAGCGTTGATGCGCTCTATCGCTGGGTGTGAAAAAACTGGATGTGTACACGCGGCATAAACTTTTTTCGCACCAGCAGCTTTTAATGCATGCGATGCCGATGTGATGGTCCCAGCTGTGTCAATTAAATCATCAATGATGATGGCGTGTTTACCAGCAACATCACCGACAATGCCCATCATTTCAACTTCATTGTCTTTTGGACGACTTTTATCAATGATTGCAATGGGTGCATTTAAGGCATTCCCCATTTTTCTAGCTCTCACGGCCCCACCATGGTCTGGTGAAACAATAACAACGTCTTCACCTTCACACTTTTTGGAAAAGTAATCAACCAAAATAGGCATCGCAACGAAATTATCGATTGGGATATCAAAGAACCCTTGAATTTGACCAGCGTGTAAGTCCATCGAAATCACACGAGATGCACCCGCTGTTTCCAATAGATTTGCGACGAGCTTTGCAGAAATGGGTTGACGTGATGCGCTTTTACGATCTTGACGTGAATACCCATAATAAGGCATCAGTACGTTGACACTTTTTGCAGATGCACGCTTAACCGCATCTATCATAATCAGTAGTTCCATGATATTCTCATTCACCGGAGGGTGTGTTGGTTGAATGATGAATACGTGATGTCCTCTAACTGTTTCTTCAATGTTGACACCAATCTCTCCATCTGCGAAACGTTTAACCTCACAGTTAGACAGTGGCAATTTTGCATACTCTGAAATTTCTTTAGCCAATTTTCGGTTGGCGCTTAAACTAAACAACTTGACTTTATGACCATCTAATGTCGCCATTATACTCTTCAAAACCTCCATCATATATTTACAATTTCATTATAACTTAAAGCAGACAAAAATAAAATGCAACTTTTGAAAGTTGCACTTTAAATGTTAAACGGATAAAGCTTATTCCGCTTCAGCATCAGCTGAGTCAGAACTAGCTTCTTTTGCTTCTTCATTCATATCTTCAAGGTTGTTAAAGGCTTCGATCACGACGCCTTCGATACGGTTTCTGGTTTCTTGATTGATTGGATGTGCGACATCTTTAAACTCACCATTAGGCATTTTGCGTGAAGGCATCGCCACAAACAAACCATCCTTACCATCAATAATTCTTAACTCATGAACCACGAAACAATCATCAATAGTAATCGCCGCAATGGCTTTAAGGCGGTTATCACTATTAAGTTTTTTGACTCGAACATCTGTAATTTCCATCATTCCACCCCGCATTATTTGAGTAATCCTATTTTATAGTGTGAATTATAACACATGAATAAAGCGTTTTCAAATATTTTTAAACAAATGTGCTCGGCTTGACTACGTTATTTTCGTTAGATTCACTTGATAATCTGATCTATATTTGTTGTTGAGTCGATCTAAATCTTGTTTGTTTTCAGATAAAACAAAAACCGTTGGACCTGTCCCACTCATTAACACAGAAGAGACCCCTTCTTTAAGCACATCGTCTTTTAATTGCTTAATTTCAGGAAATTTCTTAAAGCTAATCGGTTCTAATGCATTAAACAATGACTGCATTAACAATGGCTTATTACAATTATAAATCGCATTAGAAATGTTTGTGATTTTTTGATGTTCAAGATCAGCCACATTAACAAGATTGAAAATAGCCTTTGTGCTAACATGAACCTTTGGTGTGATGAGCAAAATAGGCATGTTTAATTTCTTGTTTAAGAAAACAAGTGATTCGCCTTTCCCTCTTGCAATACAAAGTTTATTGTGGACGCAAAACGGAATATCAGCGCCAAAGCGCTCTCCAATTTCAGCCAGCAAATCCAAGTTAAGTTTTAACTTAAATAGTTTATTTAAGCCTCTTAATGTCGCCGCGGCATCTGCGCTTCCACCAGCCAACCCGGCTGCAATTGGAATATTTTTCTCTAATTCAATGCGTACACCTTTGTTGATGTTATAAGTCTCCAGTATAAAAGCCGCAATTTTATAAATTAAATTATCCTCAGGTTCATCGGTAACATGTATGTTTGTTATGACTTCAATGCGGCGCTCCTCAAGCATAGTAAACGTTAAGACATCATGCAATGCAAGCGGGGCCATGATCGTTTCAAGATTATGGTAATTGTCTAATCTTTTCCCCACAACATCCAAAAATAGATTCACCTTTGCAAATGCTTTTTCTTTCATACAAAACACCTCTTTTCTTTAAGTTCCAAATGGAACTTAAAAGAAATCTTGTCTTATTCTCTCACTGATATTCATCAGTGTTTGAACACCTAAGGCCTCAGCTCTAATGGTCGCCTGGATGTCTAGCGATGACAACATATGCTTTAATACCTCTTTTTCAATGAAATAAGCTTGATGAAGGTTGTTGATCAATGTTTTGCGTTTTTGTCGGAACGCCTCTTTGATAAAATCAAAGAAAAATGGTTCATCAATTCGAGGTCTATCCCGCTTAATCTCTAACCTAATCACCGCACTATCGACATTCGGTGGTGGCATAAAAACTGTACGATTGACTTTAAACTCAAAGGTACTAAGTGTTTTATAATGCATCAACACACTTAAAGCATTATAATCTTTAGTGCCCTTTGAAGCCGTAAGCCGTTTTGCCACTTCAAACTGTGTCATGAGTGTCAACACATCAATTTTGTCGGACTCTTCTAAACATTTAAACAAAATAGGCGTGGTGATATAGTAAGGTAAATTAGCCACCACCACCACACGGTCTTCTCGGTCGAAATACGTATTAATATCATCATCAAGCTGTCTTTTTAAAACATCATCATGGATAAGCGTAATATTAGATTCACCCTTAAACAAGGTTTTTAATGGTTTAATTAGGTCGTCGTCAATTTCATAGGCTAACACGTGTTTAGCTTGTTTAGCCAGTCGCATGGTCATGCTGCCAAGTCCAGGACCAATTTCGATCACTGAGGTTTGTTTGTCTATCATAGCACTATCAACAATTTTATTAATGACGTTGTCATCAATTAGAAAATTCTGTCCGAATTTCTTTTTTATGTGTAGTTTATGATCCTTCAACATCATTTTTGTGTGTTGATGGCTTGATTCACCCATGTCATCACCTCGTCCATTGTGTCTTTTTCAATGCCAAACATATTAATTTTATGTAAAAAAGCCTTGGCATTACTCTCACCTATCTCAAGATATTCAGCCGCCAAAAGTCTTCTTCTATGCGCAAATTTAGAACCCATTAAACCATATCGAATCAAATCTTTGGTCTTAAAATTAGAGGTCATGGTCGCGGTTCGCACTGATGATGATAAGGCATTTTTTATGATCGCTTTATCAACATGTTCAATGCCTATTTTATTTTTTACTTTATCGTGTGATAAGTGTTTCTTGATAAAAACATGCTTACAAGAACCGACTTCATCGACAAGGGACCGTCTAATCCGTTCACCAGCACCATCAGGATCAAGCATTAAAATGAGCCCTCTGGTCTTATTTAAACGTTTCAACATCACAATGGTTTCACGTGGAACTTCATACCCGTTTGTGATGACCACATCCACCTCAGGGAACACCTCAAGGATACGGGCTTTATCGTGATTGCCTTCAACCACAATCACTTCTTTAATCGTGTGTGTCATTTATCTCAATCCTGATTTTTAAAGTATTTATGACGCTTTTTATTGATGATAATTGGTAAAGCTTGCCTTACCACATGTATTGCATTATTGCCTGAGCCTTTTTTCTCTCCATCTTGATTCCAATGATGAGCATCATCAACCTCAATCACAATGCCCTTTGATTGAAATCGCTTCATCCTAGGCATTTTAGGGGGCTTGATAAAAAAACCAATGAAAAACAACACGTTATTTAATAAGGGGGTGTACTTATATAATATCACATCAAGTTTTCCATCATCTAAAATCGGTCTGTTAATCATGTTTAAACTGGCCACACGTCGTGAATTAATCGCCAGCATTAACGTGTAAGTGCCTTTATAGGTTTTGCCTTCCATGGTTGTGATACTCATGTGCATTTTTTTCAGTCTAAAAAAACGTTTAACCCCTGAGATGATATAAGCAAAAAACCCTAGCAGTCGTTTTAAAAATGATGAGGTTTCATATGAAATATCAATATAACTTCCGGTGGCACACACATATGAGAAGTACCCATGTTTAGAAACACCAACATCCATAATGACTTTTTGATAAGCTTCAATCACATCTAAAGCGTCATCAAGATCTTTTGAAATACCAAGTGATGTTCCCAAATCATTGGATGTCCCACTAGGAATATAAGCCACATCTGGTTTATCGTCAAACATCATCAAACCATTTAAACATTCATTAAAGGTGCCATCACCCCCTGCAATCACAAGCAATGATGGTTTGGCTTTATTCATAATTTCTTGAACCAACAATTCTGCATGCGTTGGGTAAGTTGTTTTATATATGTTACACGTGTAACCTAGTGCCGATAAACGGGCTTCTACTTTAGGCAATGCCTGTTCGAATGTTTTCTTACCACTGACCGGATTGTATATGAGTGTGCATGTTTTCATAGTGTCACCTCTTAAGAATAAAAAAGCTCAGTTAAGAGCTTTTTAATCTGTCATCATACTTTGAGCAGCGGTAATGATTGCGGTGTTATAAACATCCTCAGCGCTACAACCACGTGATAAATCATTCACTGGTTTATTTAAACCGGCTAAAACAGGCCCCATCGCTTCAAAACGGCCAAGACGTTGTGTAATCTTATAACCGATATTGCCACTGTTTAAATCCGGGAATATAAAGGTATTAGCTTGTCCTGCGACACTGCTGCTTGGAAATTTTTTCTCCCCAACACTGCTAACAAAAGCCGCATCAAACTGCATCTCACCATCAATATCAAACTCTGGGTGTTTCTTCTTAGCAATTTTCGCTGCCTTGACCACTTTTTTGGTTTCATCAGTCACAGCACTCCCATTGGTAGAAAAAGATAATAACGCTACTTTAGGTTCAATCCCAAACATCTTCGCAGCTTTCGCGGATTCAACCGCAAACTCCGCCAAATCCTCACTGCTAGGATTAGGATTGATCGCACAATCACCCATGATGTATTTTTCATCATCACGAACCATTAAAAAATAACCAAATGTTTTGGTGATCCCGGGTTTGGTTTTAATGATTTGTAAAGCTGGTCTTACCGTATCACCAGTAGAGTGGATAGCACCACTCACCAATCCATCAGCTTTATTCATATAAACCATCATCGTTCCAAAATAATTAGGTTGTTTGACCATTTCCTTAGCTTGTTCATATGTACACTTACCAGCACGTCTTTCAACTAAAGCTTGAACAAATTCATTGTACAATGGCGTGTCTAAGGGATCAATCACATCAATGCCAGTCACATCCATTTTTATGCGTTCTTTACGCCCAATTAAAACCGGGGATATCATCCCTTCTTTAGATAACCTAACAGCGGCTTCTACAATGCGTTCATCGGTGCTTTCTGGAAAGACAATGCGAATGTCTTTACCTTTGATTTTACTTTTTAGTTCATCCATAATATTTGCCATATTTTCACTCCTTTGTCGCTTCTATTATAAGTTATAATAAAAAAATACTCAATGATAACGGTGTGACCTTTTGCAAAAAACATGATAAAATGAATTCAGGTGATAATATGAACAAGATAGATACGATTTTATTTGATTTAGATGGGACATTAATCGACACCAATGACATCATCATTCAAAGTTATCAACACGCATTTAGCACACATTTTAAAGGTGTGTCTTTATCAAAAGAAGACATCATTGCTTTAATCGGACCACCGCTTAGAACTATTTTTAATCGCTTTACCAATCAAGACGACCTCGTCGACAAGGCCATTCAAACGTACCTTGATTATTATACTAAGCATGAAAAAGAGATATTCACATTGTACCCACACGTCCTTAATGTTTTAAAACAATTAAAAAAAGACGGGTTTAAGATTGGCATCGTCACATCGAAATTTTCCAAATCCGCGATGCCTAGTGTAGAACACTTTGAACTGATGCCATATTTTGATACCTTTATTGCTTTAGAAGATGTTAAAATACCAAAACCAGACCCTGAAGGGGTTTTTCTTGCCTTAAAACGACTAAATGCAACCAACGCTATGATGATTGGTGATAATCAAAGTGATCTTCTAGCTGGTAAACAAGCTGGCATCTTATGTGCTGGTGTAACTTGGAGTATTAAAGGCAGGGACCACCTTCAAGAAGTAGCCCCTGATTACATGTTAGAATCAATGCTTGATTTATTAGAAATCTTAAAATCATAAATGGGAGTGTGAAACAATGGATTGTATTTTTTGTAAAATTTTAGATGGTGAAATTCCAGCTTACAAGGTCTATGAAGACGAGCACACCATGGCTTTTTTAGACATCACGCAAGGCACAAAAGGTCACACTTTATTAATACCTAAAAAACATGTGAAAAACGTGTATGATTTAGATGATGACACTGCAGCAACATTATTTCAAGCTGTACCCAAAGTAGCCAAGGCACTTAAAAAAGCCTTTAACCCAATTGGATTAAATGTCATCAACAATAACGACCAACCACTACAAAGCGTCTATCATGTCCACATTCATCTTGTGCCTCGTTATGATAATGATGGCATGGTTTTAAGTACCATTAACCATCAAGATGATGTATCTAAAGAAACGTTTTTAGAGATTCAAGACGCCATTAAAAACGCATTATCATAAAAAAAGCCGTTCAATTTTCAAAATTGAACGGCTCATTTTTTATATTCTGAAGAGGTTTGTTAGTGTTTTAACCATGACACCAGTAGCGCCAGATTCAGATTTATAGGCTGTACCAGCAATATCTAAATGAACCCAAGGTACATCCTTATTGATGAAATGTTTGATAAAGGCTGCAGCGGTCGATGAACCAGCTAAACGCCCACCACTGTTTTTAATATCTGCCACGTTACTTTCAATCAGTTTATCATGGGCTTTATCAACAGGCATTTGCCAAACATGTTCTTTAGATGCTTTAGACGCTTTTTCTACTGTTTCATAGAATGATTGATTATTGGTAAACGCCCCAACATATGCATCACCTAAGGCGGCAACAACAGCACCGGTTAATGTCGCAACATCCACAATCTTTGTTGCGCCTTCTTTTTGTGCAAACCATACCGCATCCGCTAAGGTTAAACGGCCTTCTGCGTCTGTAGAAATGATCTCAATGGTTGTCCCATCAGCGGCCACCAGCACATCATCAGGTACAATGGCGTTATCACCAATACGGTTATCGGTCGCAGCTACCACAACACTCACATTAACTGGTAACTTTAATGTCGCAATGGCTTTTAGAGCACCTAAGACTGTCGCTGAACCACCCATATCCATTTTCATGTTAGGCATAGAGGTGACACCTTTTAAAGAATACCCCCCTGTATCATACATCACACCTTTACCAACTAAAGCGGTCATATCATCGTTATTTGGATTGCCTTTATATGTGATATGAATCAATTTTGGGGCATCGGTTGACCCTTTATTAACACCTAAGAAAGCACCCATTTTCATGGCTTCACAGTCTGCTTTTTCTAAGACATTGACTGTAACGCCATCAATCGCATCTAATGTTTTAGCAATGTTGGCTAATTTCTCTGCGTTTAACACATTGTATGGACGGTTGACCAAATCTTTTGTAAAGTTAACCGCTTCACCAATTACCAAGCCTTCCTTAAATGCTTCTGTGGCTTTTGTGTGGTAGATGGTAGCCGCTTGTTTCGGATCAGACTTTAACTCTGTAAATGCATAATGTTTGGTGGTAATATATTCAGCAACCAAGGCTTGATGCTCACTTGCAAATGTATCTACTAAGACAATAGCGTCATCTTTTAATGATTTTATACCCCCAAATACAGCTTCGAACTTATCCTCATCATCTAGGTGTTTTTCATTGAGGATCATCACTTTTTTCGCAGGCATTTTATTGAGTGGGTGAATCAATTCATATGATGACGTCATCTCATCTGCATCAAAATTAAGCGCTTTAAGGACCGCTTGTGCTGTCAAACTTTCTTTGCGGTTACTTAAAATCAAAATCTTTGTTTCTTGTGTTAAATCAAAATCATTTTGTATTTGCATACTATGTAGCCTCCTATTTATTTTATGATATCTGTGCCCATGTAGGGTCTTAAAACTTCAGGAACCATGATAGTTCCATCTGCTTGTTGGTAGTTTTCTAAAATGGCAACAAACGTTCTTCCAACGGCTAAGCCAGAGCCATTTAATGTATGTACATATTCAGTTTTGCTGTCTTTATCGCGTTTAAAGCGAATGTTAGCACGTCTAGCTTGATAGTCTTCTGCATTAGAAATAGAACCGATTTCACGGTAAGTTTTATAGGATGGTAAATAGACTTCAATGTCATAGGTTTTAGCCATTGAAAAACCAATATCTCCACCACATAGCTCAACCACGCGATAAGGAATGTCTAAAGCTTGTAAAACCGCTTCAGAATTTTTAAGCATCGACTCTAATTCTTGATAAGAATCTTCTGGTTTCGCAAACTTAATTAACTCGACTTTGTTAAACTGATGCAAGCGAATGATGCCTCTTGTATCACGACCAGCACTACCTGATTCTTGTCTAAAAGCGGTTGTGAAAGCAGCATATTTTTTCGTTAACTCATCGCCATTCATGATTTCATCGCGATGTAAGTTAATGCTTGGTACCTCAGCGGTTGGGTTTAAATAAAGCCCGCGTTTATCTGTAAGCTTAAATACATCGTCTTTAAACTTGGGAAACTGACCGGTGGCTTCTAACGATGCTTCATTGACAATATATGGCAACAACACTTCTTCATAACCATGTTTGTCTGTGTGCATATCCATCATAAAGTTGATTAAAGCGCGCTCTAATCTTGCACCTAATCCTTTATAAACCACAAAACGACTGGCTGCGATTTTAGCCGCACGTTCAAAATCAAGAATATCTAATGCTGTGGCAATGTCCCAGTGTGGTTTTGGTTCAAAGTCAAAGGTTTTAAAGCTACCATGTTTTTTTACTTCAACATTATCTGATTCATCATGACCCTCAGGAATGTCTTTGTGTGGTAGGTTTGGGATCATTAATAATTGATGTCTAATATCTGATTCAAGCGCTTTTAATTTGATATCATGTTCGCCAATGCTTGCCTTTTGATCATCAATCGCAGCTAAAATCTCTGAGACATCTTTCCCTTCTCGTTTATATTGACCAATTTGTTTGCTGATGGTGTTGCGTTTAGCTTTTAAGTCTTCAATGGCTTGGATCAATGTTCGGCGTTGTGTATCTTTTGAGATAAGTTGATCCACGACAGACACATCTTCACCGCGACGTTTTAACATCGCTTTCACAAAATCGGGTTTTTCTCTTAACAATTTCATATCTAACATTGTCATACCTCCTTTTTTAAATAAAAAAAGCCTCGTCCCTAATCAAAGGGACGAGGCATTGCCCGTGTTGCCACCCTAGTTGACGCTTTAACACGTCCACTTTCGTCATGTTAACGGTTTGAAACCGGGAATGATTAGTTCCTCTTAGAGGTAGATTTCATTTGGCTTTATTACCGGTTTACACCTACCACCGGCTCTCTTTAAATAAAGGATCAAATTACTTAGTCTCTTCGTTGATTTATATGTTGAGTTTAGCAATAATCTGGGGCTTTGTCAAGACATCCTATTCATCAAACAATGAATGTTTAGGCTTTTTATCATCGCCGTCGCTTTCTTCATCCGTTTGGGTTTCTGGTTCATCTTCATTCGGATTGAGTGAAACCTCTTGTCTTAAAGGGGCTTCTTCTACGGTTTCTTCTGGGTCGATATCAACGCTGATGCTATCATCGATGTCATCGCTTTCTGGTTCACTTGGTAAAAGCGCAGTGGTCGCCACATAATGACCATCGGTTAACCGCATCAGTCTAACACCCTGTGTGGCTCTTGAGGAACAACTAATTTGTTGGACAGGAATTCTAATCATCGTTCCTTTATTCGATAAAATAATCAAATCTTCATCGCCAACCACACTACTCAAACGAACCAACTGACCATTTTTATCCGTTACATTTAAGGTTTTAACCCCTTTACCACCACGGTTTTGTTGGCGGTATTCTTCCACATGGGTTCGTTTTCCATATCCTTTTTCAGTCACAATCAAGATATCTTGACATAATTCATCTACTAACGCTGTGCCGATGATGACATCTTTTGGATTTAATGACATGCCTTTTACACCCGTTGCAGTACGGCCCATTGGGCGAACCGTTGATTCGTTAAAGCGAATCGCTTTGCCATTACTGGCGCCTAAAATGATATCATGTATACCATCGGTGTGTTTCACCGATAACAGTTCATCATCGTCTTTTAAATTGATGGCTCTAATGCCGTTGGCGCGAATGTTTTTATAATCACTAGTTGGCGTGCGTTTCACGATGCCGTGTTTGGTTGTGAAAAACAAAAAGGCACTCTCTTCATCAAAGTCATGAATGGGGGTGATGGCTTGTAAGGTTTCTCCTTTTTCAAACGGGAGTACATTAACCAATGGTAAGCCGCGTGCTGTACGAGAATATTCAGGAATTTTATACCCTTTAATTTTATACACTCGGCCCTCGTTGGTAAAGAAAAGCAAGTAATCATGAGTGGAGGTATAAACAATATGTTCAACCGTATCATCTTCATGCATCTTGATGCCGGTCATACCTTTACCGCCTCTGTTTTGGCGCTTGTAACTCTCGGCGTTCATGCGTTTACAATAACCACCGGTGGTGATAGTGATGATCACATCTTCCTCAGGAATTAAATCTTCATCTTCTAAATCTAAATCTTGTGCCAATGAAATTTCAGTGCGTCTTTCATCGCCGAATGATTCACGAACGACTAAAAGATCATCACGAATCACTTGCATTTTTTGTTCATCACTGGCTAAGACTGATTCTAAGAAGTCAATGGTATCAATGAGTTCTTTCAGTTCATCTTGAATTTTTTCTCTTTCAAGACCACTTAAGCGTCTTAAACGCATTTCTAAAATGGCTTTCGCTTGTTCGCTAGAAAGGTCAAAGGTTGCCATTAATTGCTCTTCAGCATCATCATAGGCTTGACGGATGATATTGATGACTTGATCGATATTATCCAGTGCAATCAGTAAGCCTTCTAAAATGTGTTGTCTTGCTTTGGCTTTTGCCAGTTCAAACTCAGATTTTCTAGTCAACACATCGATTTGATGGGCAATGTAATGACGAATGGTGTCTTTTAATGATAAGACTTCTGGTCTTTGATTGACCAAAGCAAGCATATTGATGCCAAATGATGTTTGTAATGGGGTGAATTTATATAAGTTATTTAATGTCACCTCTGCGTTGACATCTTTTCTTAACTCAATCACAATTTTAATGCCGTTACGGTTTGATTCATCACGTAAATCGGTGATGCCCTCAATGCGTTTTTCCTTGGCCAACTCAGCGATTTTTTCAATCAGTCTAGTTTTATTGACCATATACGGTATTTCATGGACCGTCAACACCTTACGACCGCTTTTCAACTCTTCGGTGCTTACTTTAGCGCGCACCTTAATAGAGCCATTTCCCGTTTCATAGGCTTTGCGTAAATTCGATAATCCTAAAATTGAACCACCTGTTGGAAAATCAGGTCCTTTAATATGGGTCATCAATTCATCAAGTTCAATATCGGGGTTATCAATGGTCGCAACAATGCCATCGATCACTTCGGTTAAGTTATGCGGTGGAATGTTGGTTGCCATCCCTACAGCAATCCCAGTAGCACCATTAACTAAAAGGTTGGGAAACCGCGCAGGTAAGACTTCTGGTTCTTTTTCAGTTCCATCATAATTCTCAATAAAATCGATGGTATTCTTGCGTATATCCTTCAGCATCTCTGCGCTGATTTTCATCATTTTTGCTTCAGTATAACGCATCGCAGCAGCGCCATCACCATCAATAGAACCAAAGTTCCCGTGTCCGTTTACCAGCGGATAACGATAAGAGAATGTTTGGGCCATTCTAACCATCGCATCATAGATCGCAGAGTCACCATGAGGGTGATACTTCCCCATGACATCCCCAACGATTCTTGCTGATTTTTTATATGATTTATCAGGGGTAACACCGAGTTCATCCATGCCGTATAAAATACGACGGTGAACTGGTTTTAGGCCATCTCGGACATCAGGTAAAGCCCTTGATACGATGACACTCATCGAGTAGCTTAAAAATGAGGTTTTCATTTCGCTTGAAATGTTGATATCGTTTATTTTATCAAATGAAGTTGGTTTCATTGCATCCATATCTTAACGCTCCTAAATGTCCAAGTTTTTCGCGTAAGCCGCATTCTTTTGAATGAAGTCGCGACGCGGTTCTACATCATCGCCCATCAGCATGCTGAAGACGTGATCAGCATCCATGGCATCTTCCATTGTTACTTTTAATAAAGTCCGGTTAGTAGGGTTCATGGTTGTTTCCCAAAGTTGATCGGGATTCATCTCACCAAGCCCTTTATAACGCTGAGTTTGTGCACGTTTACTTAATGCCTTTTGTTTTTCTTCCATTTCGGCTTCTGTAAAAGCATAATCCACGTATTTTCCTTGTTGCAGCTTATAAAGAGGTGGTTGTGCGATGTACACATACCCGCGCTCAATGAGTGGACGCATATAACGGAATAAGAAAGTTAAAAGCAACGTTCTAATATGAGCCCCATCAACGTCAGCATCGGTCATGATGACAACTTTGTGATAACGGCTTAAATCAACATTAAACTCATCGCCAATGCCGGTGCCAAAGGCTGTGATCATCGATAAAATCTCTTTGTTGGCAAGTATTTTATCTAAGCGAGCTTTTTCAACGTTCAAGACTTTACCTCTTAAAGGCAAAATGGCTTGAAAACCTGAATCTCTACCTTGTTTAGCTGAACCACCGGCCGAGTCACCCTCGACTATATATAATTCAGCTTTTGAAGGATCTTTTTCGCGACAATCGGCTAATTTAGACGCAAAACCAAGGCCATCAAGTGGACTTTTACGACGTGTGGCTTCTCTTGCTTTTTTCGCTGCCAATCTCGCTCTTGAGGCAAGTAAAGCTTTTTCGATGATGATTTTCGCTGGTTGTGGGTTTTCAAGTAAGAATCGTTCTAAGCCTTCTGATAAAATCCCAGCCACAATTTTCCGAACTTCAGTAGACCCTAGTTTCCCTTTTGTTTGCCCTTCAAACTGTGGATCAGGGTGTTTAACACTGATGATGGCGGTTAAGCCTTCTCTGGTGTCATCGCCTAGCAACGATTCATCTTTTTTAAAGAGTTGATTATTTTTACCATAATTGTTCAACACACGGGTCAACGTCATTCTAAAGCCTTCATCGTGTGTCCCACCTTCTGGATTGTGAATGTTGTTGGTGAAAGGGAAAATATTTTGACTAAAACCATTGTTATACTGCATGGCAACTTCAACTTGAATGTCTTCACTTTCGCCTTCTGCAAAGATAACGGCTTCATGCAATACTTCTTTATTTTTGTTTAAGAACTCAACGTATTCTTTAACACCACCATCATAATGATAAGTATCTGATGGGCCATCATTTTGACGTTGATCACTCAATCTAAACGTAATGCCTTTATTCAAAAAGGCCATTTGCTGAATGCGTACTCGCAAGGTTTCATAGTCATAAACGCTACACTCTTTAAACACACTGGTATCCGCTTTAAAGGTAATTCTAGTTCCCGTTTTATCAGTCTTACCACGGTTTTCTAATTGACATTGTGTCACACCTTGTTCATAGCGTTGATAATACTCAACCCCATCGCGATGAATTTCAACTTCAAACCATTCTGATAAAGCATTAACAACACTAGCCCCAACACCGTGTAAACCACCGGATACTTTATAGGTTTTGTTGTCAAATTTCCCACCAGCATGCAACGTGGTTAAAATTGTTTCAACCGCTGGTAAGTTTGTTTTAGGATGGTTATCAACCGGAATCCCACGGCCATCATCGGTAACTTCGATGATTTCACCGTCTAAAATACGAATATCAATACTTGAGGCATACCCTGCCAATGCTTCATCCACAGAGTTGTCGATGATTTCCCATACAAGATGGTGTAAGCCTCTTGGACCGGTTGATCCAATAAACATACCTGGTCTTTTTTTGACCGCTTCTAAACCTTCAAGTATTTGAATATTACTGGAATCATAAATATTTTCCATGCGTGTCCACTCCTTTGATGGTCCCTTGATTTATCTGAATCACTTTAATATTATGTTGTGCGTGGTTTTGAATATTGTTTAAATCAGTGGTAGTCATAAAAATTTGAGCCTCTTGATCAAGCAATGCCAACAAATTATGTTGATGGGTTTGATCGAGTTCTGAAAAAACATCGTCGAGTAAAATAATGGGTATCACATTTTTTTCTTGTTTATAATAATCAATTAATGCTAGTTTTAACGCTAATGTAAGGGCTCTAGTTTGACCTTGCGAGCCAATGGTTTTAACCTCATGATGGCCAAAATAAAAAAGACAATCATCACGATGCGGGCCAACAGTCGTGGTTCCTAGTGCGATATCTAAGGATTCTTTAGCCTTTAAAGCTTTGGTGAAATCAGCTTGTACAGATGGTTCATATTGAATATCCAACATACTGGTATCACTCAGTGATTTAAATATGTTAACAACCGTTGGTTTAAGCTGTTCAATAAACTGTCTTCTACGATCAATGATTTTTTGACCATAATGACTAAGTTGTTCACTAAGAACATCTAATAATACACGGTCATCACTTTGTTTTTTTTGCATTTTTTTAAGCTGTTCATTCCGTTCTTTAAGCAATTTTCGGTATTGCGTTAAGTGATAAACATAGTGTCTGTTTAATTGCGATAACGACAAATCTATAAAACGACGTCTAACAGCTGGTGAGCCTTTTACAAGCATTAAATCTTCTGGCGCAAACATCACCACATGCATTTGACCCATAAAATCTGATAAACGTTGATACTCAACATGGTTATACCTAGCTTTTTTACCTTCACGTGACAAAATCATCTCTAATTCAACCGCAGTGGCTCCTTTTTTGGCACTAGCGGTCATTTTACTGAACTCAGCACCCTCTTTAATCATCGTGCTATCAACGGTTGTACGGTGTGATTTAGTGACAATTAAACAAAACACACTTTCTATCAAAGAGGTCTTTCCTTGTGCGTTGTCACCAATAATCACATTAATATAAGGTGAAAAAGACACATCCAGTGTCTCATACAATCGAAAGTTTTTTAATTTAAGATGATCAATCTGTTGTTTTTGTAACGACAAATTCTCCAACACCTTCAACATCAACGTTATCATCTGGATATAATTTACGGCCACGTCTTGTTTCTGTTTCACCATTGACTTTTGCTAGCCCTTCAAACAGAATTGCTTTTATGTCTCCACCACCAGAAGCAACGTTGATAAATTTAAGAAACTGACCCAATGTGATATAAGGGGTTGTGATGGCAATTTTTTCTTTCATAGACGTAACCTGCTTTCTTTCTTATATATAAAATATAACTACTTATATTATATATTAAAAGTAGTAAATAAACAACACTTGCGGCAATAAAAAACCACGCCTTTCAGCGTGGTTTTAAGCGATTAATCTGTTTTAACTGGTAGAATCAACTGTAGCATGTCATCATCGTATTCACCGGTGATGATAAACGGTCTGATTTCACCTGTAAATTTCACCGTCACTTCACTTGAATTAAAAACGCGTAATGCTTCAAGGATGTATTTTGAGCTGAAGGCGATTTTTAAAGGTGAGCCTTTAATCTCATCAACTGGATAAACTTCTTCGAGCACACGGCCGATTTCGGGCGAATTAGAAGAGATTTCAATCACATCGTCCTGTCTAACGTTCAATTTAACAATGGCGTTTTGACCATCGCGAGAACTTAATAGACTTGCGCGTTCAATCGCAGTAATCAACTGTTCTTTATTAAACTTGATTTGAACAGGAAATTCTTGAGGGATTAATTTAGAGGTTTCAGGGTAATTGCCTTCTAATAATCTAGATAAGAATAAAACATTGTTATATTTAAACAGTACACGGTTTTGATCAAAATGCAGTTCAACATCGTCTTGATTGTTTTCTAATATTTTCATCAATTCTTCTAAACTGCGGCCTGGAATCACGACTTTCATCGCATCATAAGATTCTTCTAAATTAATGGTTTTTTGACTTAAACGATAAGAATCGGTTGCCACACCTGATAAGTCTTTACCATCAATGGTAAAATGAACCCCTGTTAAGATTGGACGGTTTTCAATAGTTGAGGTGGCAAATGCTGTTTGACGAATGATGGTTTTTAACGTTCGAACATTAACCTTAACAAACTCTTTTTTCTCATTGAATTTTAAATCAGGATAATCATCGAGTTCTAACATATTTAACGTGATGTCAGAGTGATCGGCTTCTATCTTAAGCATGTTGTCTGATGCATGTGATAGTGAAACCGTTTGTCCATCTAGTTTGCGAATGATTTCGATAAAGTATTTACCAGGGATTAATACTGAACCTGTTTCTTCAATATCCAAACTACCATCTTCTAATAAAATTTTAATAGAAATGTCTGAATTACTGGTTGTGATGATCACATGGTTATCTTCAACATCAATTTTAATACCTTGCAGCGCTGGGTTTGGGGTTTTGTTTGATAAGGCTTTTTGAGCAATAAGCAAATGATACAGTAATTTGTCTTTGTTTATCTCAAAACGCATAAGTTGTCACCTCTTAATTAATTAGTATTTTTTAATTATTACTTATTAGTGTCATGTGTAAATGTGGATAGATTGTCTAATTATTGTTATTATACCATATTAAAGCGTTTTTTTTAATGTATTTACTTAGCTTTCTCCACATTTTTTACGTAATTTCTCTACATCGATTTTAACGTTGGCATCCATTTGTAAATCATTGTTAATTTTTTCAACTGAATGCATGACGGTTGAATGGTCTCGACCGGAAAAGTAAGCGCCAATACGTTTATATGGGATTTCGTATAAATCTTTGATTAAATACATGGCGATTTGTCTTGGATATAAGTAAATACGTTTGCGTTTTTTACTGATTAAATCGTTGGTGGTAATGCTAAAGTAATCACTGGTGACACTTAAGATGTTTTGGATCTTATCTTTAACAAAATCTTTATTGTTCTTTTTAACTTTAACTAAGTTTTCAAGGGCGGTTTCAGCATTTTTTACGGTAAAATCAAAATCAAAGGCTGTGCAATAAAATAAGACACGTTTTAAAGCACCTTCTAATTCACGGACATTGTTATCAAACACACTAGCAATATACTCGATGACCTTACTGGGCATCATGTTGGTGTCTGATGTTTCTGCCATGAGTTTCTTTTCTAGGATTTTAATTCT
The DNA here is from genome assembly GCA_003559585.1 of Mollicutes bacterium. Taxonomy (GTDB): domain Bacteria; phylum Bacillota_I; class Bacilli_A; order Izemoplasmatales; family Izemoplasmataceae; genus B1SED10-225. Next base: position 21,903 of record PWKX01000038.1, read on the forward strand.
ATGTTCTAAATCAGGCCGATTAATATCAACGGTCACACCCCAGGAAAACCGTGAAGTTAAACGCGACATCATATCTTTTAAGTCGGTGGCTTTACGATCAGATGTGATGACAATTTGTTTTTGCATGTTGTGGAGTTGTTCGAATAACTTAAAAAACTCTTCTTGTGATTTTTCTTTTTTAGATAAAAACTGAATGTCATCAACTAACAAGACATCAACATCGCGGTAAATTTTATGAAACTCGTTATAGCGTTTCTTTGAAGCATATTTTACATAATCTTCCACAAATTGATCAGCCTTAGCGTACAAAACCTTAGCGTGGATGTTGCCTTCTAAGATATAATTACCCACACACTGCATTAAATGCGTTTTACCAAGCCCAACATCCCCAAAGATGTATAATGGGTTGGCGACCACACCTGGTTGATCGGCAACTTTGATGGCACTGGTGTAAGCTAATCGGTTTGAGTTACCGACCACAAAGTTGTTAAACGTGTAGGAAGGGTTTAAATTAGCATTGAAATACGCTTCATCCATTGACAAGCTATCATCAGGTTGTCTAATATCATAGGTTTGTTCTTGTGATAATTCCTTTTCAGCTTGTTCTTGGGTAATCAAACGGTATTCATGTTTTTCATCGACATAGTGCTCTAATAATCGATTCATTTTTTTTAAATATAGCATTTCTATGCGTTTTTTAATAAACTCATCATGCACGATTAAATAGATATAGTTATTTTTCACTTTAAAAACAGAATCCACCGATTCGAAAATTTCATGATATGTGTTAGATTCTAGTTGCATTTCGAGCTGAGATTTCACATCTTGCCAGATGTCTAATTGTTGTTGTGTATCCTGCATGAAAATCACCTCTTTATTTCGTGAATATTTTAGCACAGTAAATTGTTAATAAAAACCAATATTTATGCACCAAAAATGTGGAAAACTTTTTTATCCATAGAGGTTTTACATTTATCCACAATGTCATAAAAACCTTTATTAAGGCATATAAAGGACATTAAACATTTCCACATTCTCATGTTTTACCCAAACACACATTTCCACATTGTGAAATGTTAAAACGTGAGAAATTAGCGATTATTTCATGTGGAAAACTAATTTAAATAAGTTCAAAATCAACCGATATAAAATAACGGTTGACACAACCAGTCGTTTTATATATAATTTAAAGGCATGGTTTCAATCTAACTAGGAGGTGTTGATGATGAAAAGAACATATCAACCCAGTAAACGTAAAAAAGCTAAGAAGCACGGATTCCGTCAAAGAATGTCTTCAGCCGCTGGCCGTCGTGTTTTATCTAGAAGACGTCTTAAAGGTAGAAAACGTCTCGCATCGTAAATACAAATAGGATAAAAACCAATCTTAAACCCGTCAAACACTTGAAAAGATTTTTTCAAGTGTTTTTTATGTTAAGGAGCATTAGCGATGAAAAAACGTTATCGTATCAAAAATAATGAAACCATCAAATCTATCCTAAATCATCGTAAATCTTATCATGACGGTACGTTTAGTGTCTTTATCAAGCCAAACGAACACGCTCATTTTCGTTATGGACTTAGCGTTCCTAAAGCTTTTGGTTCTGCCGTAGAAAGAAACAGAATGAAACGACAATTAAGAATGATCATTGCGGCGATGCCCATCGATAAGGCTTATGATATTTTTATTATCGTCAAGCCAAAAGCTAAAGCGTTAACGTTTCACGAAATGTCTACTAAACTGCAAAAGCTTATAAAAAAACATAAATTATTCTAGAGGTGAAATCAATGTTTAATCAGTATCGTAAGTATCTATTAGTTGCCGTTGTCTTAGTATCTGTATTTGTCTTATCAGGCTGTAATGTCGACCATTACGATTATCCAGTTCATGTTGAAGGCTATGGTTTTAATTGGGTTCAAGCCATTGTTGGATGGCTTGGTGATTTCTTAATCTTCTTAACTAGAATCACTGGCGGACAATACATTGTCGGACTTTTCTTATTAACTTTAATTGTCCGGATTGTGGGATGGCCAATCTATTCAAAATCAACCGCGATGAGTGCTAATATGCAATTAGCACAACCAGACTTAAACAGTCTTAAAGAGAAGTATCAAAATAAAAAAGACGAAGCATCTCAACGCATGTACCAACAAGAAATGATGCAAATTTATAAAAAGTATAACATCAACCCATTAGGGTGTTTGTTGCCATTTTTACAAATGCCGATCTTCATTGCCATGTATCAAGTCGTAAGAAGGTTACCTCTTGCTGCGCATCCAGACAGGTATGTAGACACTGAAAAAGGTATACCAGATTTAAGCCATACAGTCGAAGGCATTAACTTTGAATTCCTATTTATGGACTTTGCAGCGGATACCCCAAGTACATCGAATTTTGATATATCACAACATTGGATTAATATTTTATTAGCATTGATTGTTGGTTTAACGATGTATTTTTACCAACAATATGCCATGAAACGACCAAATTACTTAAAAAATAAAAACTATCCAAAAACACCCCAACAAATTCAATCAGAAAAAACAATGAAGTTTATGACGTATTTCATGGTTGTGATGCTGACATCGATTGCCTTTACCAACCTTGGGATTGCATTTTATTGGATCATCGGTAACTTATTCCAGTTTGTTCAAACCTATGTAAACCGCAAAAAAATGCAAAAGAAACTAGAAGAAGCTTAATCAGGAGGTTTAATCATGAAATCAATCACACTTGAGACAAAGACATTAGAAGAAGCTTACACTCAAGCAGAAGATACATTCCGTGTAAACCGTGAATACATCACATTTGAAACCAAAGAGATTAAAGGGATGTTTGGTCTTAAGAAGCGTTATGAAGTTAAAGCCTTTATCGATGTTGATTTATTACAACTGGGGTATGAAACGCTTCAAAAACTCTTTGATAATATGGGCATTTCCCAAGTAAACATCGAACAATCATCTAAAGAGAAAAATACGTTTGATTATGTCATTGAAACTGATCAAAATCCGGTTTTAATTGGGAAAAACGGAAAAACATTGGAAAGCATTCAATTTTATCTACGCAATTTATTGAACATTTTCACCGATGAACGTGTGATTGTGTTTGTTGATATTGGTGGGTATAAAGCACATCGTAAAAAACAACTCGAAATTTTAGCAACTAAAACCGCTAAAGAAGTTGCTAAAACTAAAATTGAAGTTAAACTTGATCCAATGAACGCCTATGAGCGTCGTATTATCCATACCAAACTGGCAGATTGGCGTGATGTGGATACCATCAGCGCAGGCGAGAAACAAAACAGACACATCATCATCAAACCAAAAAGAAGATGAAACTAATCGTTGGACTGGGAAATCCTGGTCGTAAATACGCCAAAACACGCCATAATATCGGTTTTTTGTGCTTAGAAGCATACGCACATGAGCAAAACGTAACCTTTAAAAGTAAACGCAAGTTTTCCGGTGAGATTGCCGAGGTGAAGGGTGGTCTATTATTAAAACCTACCACCTACATGAACCTTTCAGGCAACAGCATTCAAAAAGTTGTTAACTTCTATAACATAAAACCTGAAGATATCATGATCATTTATGATGATTTAGATTTACCCACTGGTAAATTGCGCCTTCGCTACAAAGGTGGGGCTGGTGGTCATAAGGGGATGTTATCGACATTTTCAGTCTTACCAACGACTGAGATTAAACGCATCCGTTTTGGCATTGGTCGCCATGATAGTCTCGAAGTTAAAGACTATGTGCTTTCTATGTTTTATAAAGAAGAAGGCGACGATGTGATTAAAGGCATCAACACCGTGAAACGCATCATCGATGATTTTTTATCTGACACCGATTTTTTAACCATCATGAACACATATAACTAAGCTAAACCTCAGGATCATAACCTGTTTTCAAGTATTGAAAACCATGATGCTGAGGTTTTTACTTGAAATATGGTAAGAAATTGCTAAAATAAATAAGCATGTCTGCGTCATACTTTGGAGGTTATGTATGGTCCCCTTTCACTCACTTTTATCTAAAAAACAAACCATAGAACGCATCAACCAAGCTTTGAAGCATGAAAGAACGTTTGAAATATCTGATACGTTTCTTTCTCTTAATGCTTGGCTTTTACTCTACATCAAACAGCAAACCAACCGACCACTACTAATCGTTAATCATAATCTTTATCACGCACAAAAAACGATGGATATGGTCTCAGCGTTATACCCTAAAACCGTATTATATCCACAAGATGAGTTTATCACCACCGATATGTTGGCCTTAAGTGAAACCTTAAAGCTACAACGATTAAATACGATTCAATCGTTAATCGACAACCCCAATCAAATGGTTGTAACCAACCCAAGTGGTTTGCTTAAACATATGTGGCCTAAACACAAATTTAAATCGGCCTATCAAACCTTTAAACTCAATCAAGCGATCGACATTGATCGCTTTAAAGCCATGCTTGTCTCACTAGGTTATGAGGCCTCACCAGAAGTAGAAAAAGTAGGGGATTTCGCCACAAGAGGCTCTTTAATTGATGTGTTTTTAAGCGATGAAGACCATCCAATTAGAATTGATTTCTTTGATACAGACATAGATAGTATTCGGCGCTTTGATATAAAAACACAGCGGTCCTTTGAAAAAATCGATGCCTTCACCGTTTTTCCTAGAAACGAGTTTTTCGCCGATGATCAAACCATCGATACGATTGAAACCAATGTTCATCACCACCAAGCGTTTCAAACCTTGCCATTAGATGCAAAAACCCGCGTTGAAGAAGAACTTACCATGTTAAGGCAAACCTCCCAACAAGACCAACTATCACGCTATATGAGCTTTGCGGATACTAAAACCGCAACGATTAAAGATTATTTAGATGACCCTATCATCATTTTCATTGAATCCGATAAAGTCCAACATTCAGCGCATCATTTAGTTAAAGATTTAGATGCTTGGATGGCAGATAATCATGATTACGCCAAGATGGGCTTTCAGTTTATGCAAGATATTGATCAACTATATTATACGAAACGCATTGATCTAAACACATTTAAAGCTAAGCACACAAAACATTTCACCATGCCTTTAAGAGCCAAAGAAACGATGCATTATGAAAACAACATGCATATGTTGTTGAAAGACTTAAAAAAATATGATGGGTATGTCACCGTGTTAATCACCCTCACCGACCAAAAAAGAATCGAGTCTTTGATAGAATTAGCTGAAAACCATGTTGATATCAAAAGATTGGGTGAGCATGATGAACCGTTTGCCAAAAAAATCAACATTAAGCAAGGAGAAACCCCGCTTGCTTTCGAATGGTTTGATGTTGAGTTTGTCTTAATGAACGAGGATACCATCTATAAAGAAACCAGTACGAAGAAAAAGAAAAAACGTCCAGTGTTTAAAGGCGCTGAAACGGTTAAACAAGCTGAATCGTTAAAAAAAGGTGATTACATTGTTCACTACGATTATGGGATTGGACGCTTTTTAGGCATTGAAACCAAAGAGGTATCAAAACAGGTGAATGACTATATTGTCATCGCTTATAAAGGGGATGATAAACTATACATTCCTGTGGAAAACGTTCATTTAATCCAGCGGTACCAAGCCCATGAAGGCATCAAACCAAAATTAAATAAGATTGGTAGCCCTGAATGGGGTAAAACCAAAACCAAAGTAAGAAAAAAAGCCAAGGATATTGCTAAAAATCTAATTAAACTCTACGCCGCACGGGAACAAGCCGAAGGCTTTGCTTATTCGAAGGACCAAGATTTGATGCTTGATTTTGAAACGGATTTTCCTTATGAAGAAACAACCGATCAAATAGAAGCGATAGATGCGGTAAAAAAAGACATGGAAAAACCGATTCCGATGGACCGGCTTATTTGTGGTGATGTCGGCTATGGTAAAACAGAAGTAGCATTAAGAGCGGCTTTTAAAGCTACCCTTGATAATAAACAAGTTGTTTATCTTGCCCCAACGACCATTTTATCTAGACAACATTACTACACCTTTAAAGAACGCATGGCCAAGCATGGGATTAAAATAGCTTTATTAAACCGGTTTGTGACACCCAAACAACAAAAACATTTTATTGAAGGCATTAAAACAGGTGATATAGACATCGTCATTGGAACCCACCGTTTGTTATCAAAAGACATTGTATATAAAGATTTAGGGTTGTTAATTGTTGATGAAGAACAACGCTTTGGGGTAAAACATAAAGAAACGATTAAGACGATGAAATTACACGTTGATGTGTTATCTTTAAGCGCGACTCCAATTCCAAGAACGCTGCAAATGGCGATTACCGGGGTTAAAGAGTTGTCTTTAATTGAAACGCCGCCTAAAAATAGGTTTCCGGTGCAAACGTATGTTTTAAGACGTAATGACAACGTCATTCAAGATGCGATTGAACGCGAGTTAGGTAGAAACGGTCAAATTTTTTACTTGTATAACCGTGTTGAGGGCATCGAGCGGATGACACGTAAGTTAAATGCATTGGTTCCCGATGCCCGGATTGCTTATGCACACGGGCAAATGAGTCGGATTGAATTAGAAAATGTGATGCGTGATTTTCTTGATCATCAGTATGATGTGTTAGTCTCCACCACCATCATTGAAACCGGTATTGATATACCTAATGCGAATACATTGATTATCCACGATTCTGATTATTTAGGGCTTTCCCAGTTATATCAGATTAGAGGACGCGTTGGCAGAAGTGATCGCATCGCTTACAGTTATTTAATGTATGAGAACAATAAACAGCTTAACGAAGAAGCGACAAAACGCTTGCAAGCCATTAAAGAATTTACAGAACTAGGCAGTGGTTACAAAATTGCATCTAGGGACCTTGCCATTCGTGGGGCTGGTGATTTATTAGGCACAGAGCAATCTGGTTACATTGATAGTGTTGGGATAGACTTATTCTTAGAAATATTAAAAGAAGAAATTGATAAAGGTAAAGAGAAATCAAGTGTTAAACGAGATGAAACCAAACAAAAACAAACCATCAAGCTACCAGCATCTAGATCAATTCCTAAAGACTATATACAAGATGAAGATACCATCATTGAATTACACAAAAAAATAGCCAACTTAGAAAACACGTGGGACTTACAAGCCTTACTTGATGAATGTGAAGACCGTTATGGGAAAGTGCCTAAAGATATGGTGTTATACATGCTAGAAAAACTGTATGAACACTTGGCAATTAAAGTTGGCGTTGAACGCGCTAGAAAAACCAAAACACAAACGATTTTTGTGTTGAATGAAGAGGCTTCAAAGAACATTCACGGTGAGTTATTGTTTGAAAAAGCTAACGAGTTAAGCCCGCATATTCATCTAGCTTACAAAAAAAACAAACTTCATATCACCATTGATCACCTTAAAGTATCCAAGGATATGCTTTATTACATTACCCCTTTATTAGAAGTATTGAACTAAAAATAAAAACTGTATCTCTGCTTGAGTGTAAGCGTTGAGATACAGTTTTTTAATTGTGTTTTAAGTGTAAGATTGTTTAAATCGCGCCTGCGCCGCTGACAAGCAAACTAGATATGATGGTTAATCGTACAAAATAAAAATAAACCAAAGCCCCAATGTAAAAGTGATGTATTGCATATAAGTCTTTAGGAATCATCTTATCAAATATCATGCGTTTAGCATAACGAACAAAGAACAC
>PWKX01000061.1 GCA_003559585.1 Mollicutes bacterium
ATTTACCAAGCTTTAAAGGATACCATCAATGGATAAAACCCTTAGCATTTTAGGCATTGGCATGCGAAAAGGCGATGTGATTATCGGCAGTAAGCAAGTCATCGATGCCATAAAAAAACATAAAAACTTAGCCGTCTTTATGGCGAGTGATACCGAACAAAACACACGCAAAAAAATCATAGACAAAACAACAAGTTACGGCATATACCTTAATCATACACACACAAGCGAAGCCTTATCAAATGCCGTAGGCAAATCACACATCAAAGTTTTGGCTCTTAAGGAGAAAGACTTACGTGTGCCACGATAAGTAAACTAAGAAAGAGGTGGTTTCATGGCTAAAAAAACCAATAAAGAAACCCGAAAAGCGAACATCCCTGAGAAACAAGGTCAAGATGTGATTATTTACAAACCAGAGATGACTGTAACCATGCTGGCAAACAATTTAAATGTCCCTGTCACCGAGGTTATTAAAAAGTTGATGGGACTAGGCATCATGGCCAATCAAAATCAAACCTTAGAAAAAGAAACGGTTGAGTTATTAGCACTTGAATATGACAAAGCCGTTGAAGATGAAGTTGTTACCGATACCACAAGATTTGAAGAAATGATCTTTGGTGATGATGAAGAAGATTTAGTGGGCAGACCACCTGTGGTTACCATCATGGGTCACGTTGACCACGGGAAGACAACCTTGCTTGACACGATTAGAAATGCACGTGTCACAGAAGGTGAAGCCGGTGGCATCACCCAGCACATCGGAGCTTATCAATACACTAAAAACAATAAAACGATTACCTTTATCGATACACCTGGCCATGCAGCTTTCACTGAAATGCGTGCTAGAGGGGCGAAAATTACCGATATTACCATTTTAGTGGTGGCGGCCGATGACGGTGTCATGCCACAAACCCGTGAAGCGATTGATCATGCGAAAGCCGCTGGTTGTCCGATCATCATCGCTGTGAATAAAATGGATGTACCTGGTGCTAACCCAGATAAAGTTAAACAAGAACTCGCTGAATTCAACTTAATCCCAGAAGACTGGGGCGGCGACACCATTTTTGTTGAAATGTCAGCGTTAAAAGGTGAAGGCGTTGAAGACCTCATTGAAATGATCTTGCTTACCGCTGAAATCGAAGAATTCAAAGCCAATCCTAACCGTTTAGCTGTGGGGACGGTTATTGAAAGTGAACTCGATAAAGGCCGTGGACCTGTGGCGACGTTACTTGTTCAAAATGGGACGTTAAAAATCGGTGACACGTTAGTGGTTGGGGATACTTTCGGTCGTGTTAGAGCGATGCATGATGACTTTGGTCGTTCATTAGAAACGGCTGAACCATCAAAAGCTGTGGAAGTAATTGGCTTAAACGATGTCCCACAAGCTGGTGACCCGTTTATGGTATTTTCTGATGATAAAGAAGCCCGTCAAGTCAGTGAAAAACGTACCCATCGTACGTGGAGTGAAGAGCGCGGGTTTGGCAAAGCGATGAACTTAGATGAGTTATTCGAAAACTTAAATAAAGGCGACATTAAAACCTTACCAGTCATCATTAAAGGTGACACCCATGGTTCCATTGAAGCTTTAAAAGGCAGTTTAGAAACGATTGATGTCGAAGGCGCCAATGTTGAAGTGATTCGCTCAAGCGTTGGGACCATCACGGAAACAGATGTTAGTCTTGCCTTAGCCAGTGGGGCTATTATCATCGGCTTTAACGTTAGACCAAATGCAGCGGTTAGAGATACCGCTAGAAATAACGGCGTTGAAATCCGTCTTTACAACATCATCTATAAAACCATTGAAGACATTGAAAACGCGATGAAAGGGCTACTCGATCCTGAATTCGAAGAAGTCATCACCGGTCAAGCTGAAGTTAGAGAAACGTTTAAAGTCTCAAAAGTCGGTACGATTGCCGGTAGTTATGTCACCGATGGTTTCATCGAACGGGATGCCTTAGTGCGTGTTTTAAGAGATGGCGTGGTTGTTTATGAAGGCAAACTATCAAGTTTGAAACGTTTCAAAGATGACGTCAAAGAAGTTAGACAAGGCTATGAATGTGGGATCACCATTGAAAACTTTAACGATATTAAAAAAGGTGATATCATAGAAGCATCACATATGAAGGAGATGGAACGCTAATGCCGAAAATCGAGAGACTCGAAAGTGACATTAAACGTGCCGTATCGATCATCTTAAGACAAGATGTGAAACATCCAATGGTCAACTTTGTTACCATCACAGCGGTCGATTTAACCAACGATTTATCTTACCTTACCCTTTACTACACCGCTTTAGATGATGATGAAGGCAAGCGCAAAGAAATTGCCCAAGCCCTAGATAAATCTAGTGCCTTTATCCGCACGACCTTGGCTCAACGTGTGAAATTAAGAAAAATGCCACAACTTAGATTTAAATACGATACATCCTTAGAAACTGGTAACCGCATAGAACGCGGCTTAAAATCAGTTATGGATGATCATGAAGAAAAATAAAAGCCATCGTGCTTTTATTTTTCAAATACAAAGATGGTGATGCGTTTGATTAAAGATAAATTAGCCCACGTACCTCATAAACCTGGATCATATCAAATGAAAGATTTAGAGGGCAACATCATTTATGTCGGCAAGGCTAAAGACTTAAAAAATCGCCTATCCAGCTATTTCACTGGCTCACATGATTATAAAACCACCAAGATGTTAACACAAGTGGTGGATTTTGATATCATCATCACCGCCAGTGAACTAGAAGCGTTTATCTTGGAATTAGATCTTATTAAAAAGCACCAACCACGCTACAACATCCTATTGACCGATGATAAAAGTTATCCTTACATTGAAATCACAAAAGAAAAACATCCGAAACTCGTCGTCACCAGACGTGTTAAGAAAAAACATCGCAACCTATTTGGCCCCTACCCAAACGTCAAAGCCGCTAGAGATACCATCCAAATCTTAAACAAACTCTACCCGCTTAGAAAATGTCAAAAACTACCAAACGAACCTTGCTTGTATTATCATCTGGGTCAATGTTTAGCACCATGTATTCATAACGTTGAACAAGAAACATACCGCGCTATTGAATCAGATATTCGAGCCTTTTTAAAAGGAAAAATAACCAACGTGGTTAAAGACCTCGAGCAAAAAATGTATCAAGCAAGCGACGCATTAGCATACGAACGGGCCAGTGAATATAAGGCATTAATCGAAGCGATTAAAACCACCACCAAAACCAAACAAGCCGTCAACATCAACGATGAAAGACCACTTGATGTGATTGGGGTGGCGAGTGAAGATTCAGCTTTAGCCCTCGTGATCTTTTTCATTAGACATGGAAAAATTACCGCCAGTGATAAACGCATCTACACCGTTGATCACGATCAAGAACAAGCCCTATCCGATTTTGTTGCTCAGTTTTACCGGACTTATCCAACCCCGCAAGAAATCATCATGCGTGACCATCCAGAAAAAAAGACCTTAGAATCATTGCTGGATGTAAAGTTGCATGTGCCTCAACGCGGTGCGAAACGCAACTTATTGGATTTAGCGGAAAAAAACGCTTTAGAAACGTTGAAACAAGAGAAAGCTTCACTCAAACAAAAACATGCGAAAACCTTTGGATTACTCGATGAACTGGGTGAGCTCTTAGACATAAAAACCCCTTACCGAATTGAAGCATTTGATAACGCCCATTTATTTGGTACCCATCCTGTGAGCGCGAAAGTTGTTTTTCAAAACGCCAAACCAGATAAACACGCTTACCGCAAATATAAACTGGATGATCAAGGCATCCAAGTTGGAGATACCGATCAGATGAAAGAAGTGCTTTATCGCCGGTTTAGAAGATTATTAATGGATCAAGAACAAGCCCCTGATTTAATACTTTTAGATGGTGGCATTGCGCAGTTAAATGTGGCCAAAGCGCTAAAAGCAGAGTTTGGGTTAGATATCCCATTAGCCACCCTTGTAAAAAACGATAAACACCAAACAAGCAACTTGCTTGATGAAGCTGGCACCACCACTGAGATTAAACCAAACAGCGAACTGTTTAGATTTTTAAGTCGTGTGCAAGAAGAAGCACACCGCTTTGCCATCACATTCCACCAGAAAAAACGTCATCAAGGCTTGTTTGCATCTAAATTAGATGATGTTAAAGGCGTTGGTCCGAAAACCAAGCAAACCTTACTCAAAACATACAAAACCACAGAAAACATCCTAAACGCACCTGATGAAGAATTAAAAGCCTTAGGCATTAATGAAAAAACCATTAACAACATTAAACATACTCTAAAACAATCATAAAATGGTGATCTGAATGATATATGGAAAAATTAAACACGTGGATATCCTCAATAGAACAATATCTTTAAACCACAAAGGCCGACAACATACCCTTTATTTTCAACGTGCCATGTTTAACAAATTTCAAAAGTTTTTACTAGCGGGCACTTATCTTGTCCTTAACACCACCATCATCACCCGTAAAAATAAAGATAAGCGTGAAACCGTCACCCAAGTGATTAAAATCACCAGACCTCACCCACGCGGTGTACGGTTGCTTTATTCTTTTAGACAACTGCAAACTGAAACCAAACAGTTTATCAATAGTCTTAACAATAAACTGTTCTTAGACTTTGAGATGAGCATGCATCCATACACCGTTGATAAACAGTTTGTTCAAGAAATCATTCAAGTCGGCTATGTATTAGAAGACGCGAAGGGAAACGTGTTGAAACGTAAAAAAATGTGTGTTAAACCGACCAGACATAAACGCTTAAGCAAACGCACATTAAAGTTTTTAGATTTAACCCAAAGTGATGTCGATGAAGGCGTGTCGTACAAAACGTTTTATCATCACTTAAAAGCCATCATCGAAGCCCATCGTCCCGCCATCATTGTTTGGGGTCGTAACGACGGACTTTCATTAAACGAATCATACCGGCTTAACCAAGTGAAACCCTTAAATCATCAAACACGGTTTGTGAACTTACTCAAACTTCACAAAAATTATTTTCATGTTAAAAACGACATCGGACTTAAAACCGCTTATGAAATGTATGGTCACAACATGCCTGAACAACGGCATGATGCCTTAGAAGATGCTTTTATGACACGAGATATATTTCACGGCTTTAAACGTCATATGAATGACCCTGAAAACCACCCTGTAAACCTTAAAAGATAAAGTGTCGTTAGACGCTTTTTCTTTTTAAGTAAATCAATTATAATAGAAGTAACATGAAAGGAGGCACACCTATGATAGATACTGTGATCAATAAACACGTGAAACACTTTGGTCATCAACCCACCGCTCAGTATTTTTCACCCGCAAGCTTGCTTGTGCTTGGGGACATGTCTGATGTCTTGAAAGGAAAAGTGTTGACGTTTGCCTTAAATAAAGGCTTATTTGCGGCGGTTCATCCCAGAGAGGACCATCATTTATCGGTCGTGCTTGATTTTCATGAAAAACCGGTTAGTTTCACCATTGACTTATCTAACCCCTTAACAGATGATTCAAGTATTTATCAACGTTTAATCGTTAGTATTTTAAGAAAACTACAATATGAAGGTTATCGCGTAAAAAAAGGGTTGAACATCAGTGTGACCGCCTCAAAAAGCTTGCCCAAAAACTTAGGGTTTCATGCGGCGTATGAGACCTTGTTTATGTTGGTGTTTGTTAAGCAAAACCAACTGAAATTAAGTGATAGTAAACAAGCGCGTTATGCGTATGAAGCTGAAAAATCACTCGGTGAGTTAAGCAGTAACATCGCGCATCAATTCACTTGTTACTTCGCTAAAAAACATCATTTTTTACTGCTAGATACGAAAACCATGACACATGAAAACATCCCGTATCAATCAACGAATTTACCAGGGTTAATGATTTTTGTAAACCGCCCTAAGTTTATATTAAACGCGGATATCGTTGAACGGTTAAAGGCTATTCAAAAAGCCACAGAAGCCATCAAACAAATAAGAGCAATCACGGCGTTAACCGATTTAACGTTTACCGATTTTAATCGTTTAAAAAAACATATCAAACCGCAACACCGCGCTTATGCTGAACATGTGATGTTTGAACAAGAACGCATTGAACAAGCGGTTGAGTTTCTTAAAGACCAAGATTATATCATGTTCACCGATACCTTAGAACAATCCCAAAATTCACTTAAACATCTTTATGGCATATCCAATCAATATTACGAAGACATCTTAAAACAAATGTATGATGTGAACACCATTGGTGCGCGTATTGGTAATATTGGGTATGAGCAAATCATCATTGCTTATTTCGAAAAAGACCGTGTGCCTAAAAACTTTGATGCTTTTAGAAAACATTTCTATGCGCACTATAAAAAAGATTTAGATATTCAACCGATTGTAACGGGCGATCATCTTACGGCTATCAAAAAATAAAGGCTCTTTTAGGGCCTTTTTTCAAAAAAAGGAGATTTTATATGATTTATTATCTACTAGCGGTTGCGTTTATGTCTGGGTTAACATTCACCGTTTATGGCATTGACAAATACAAAGCGGTCAAACAAAAACACCGGATCAAAGAGGCTTCGTTGTTACTGATGGCGGTGTTTTTAGGTGCGGCTGGGGCGATTGCTGGAAGCATCATTTTTAACCATAAAACACAAAAATTAAGTTTTACAGCCATCAATACTTTAAGTTTTAGTGCACATTTATTATTAGGACTATGGCTATATTTTAATGGCTAGTCATCACAAGAAAGGATGGGCTTATGACGATAAACCAATCAAAACCCTTAACCATTGGCGTGGCTGCTTTAAGTGGTCCAGCTGATCAACAAGATTTAGACGAAGGCATAAAAAAACTAACATCGCTAGGATTTCAAATCATCCTTGCTGATAATACGCACAAACAAGGCCCGCACTATTTAGCGGGCTGTGATGAGACGCGTATCAAGGGGTTACACGATTTGTTTGAAAACCCTGAGGTTGATCTCATCATGTGCACCAAAGGTGGGTATGGCACCCCTAGACTCACCCAGTTCATTGACATGGCGCTTATCAAAAAACACCCCAAACCGCTGATTGGCTATTCAGATGTGAGTTATATCTTAAATTTGATTCATCATCACACCGGTTTGATAACCTATCACGGCGTGATGGTCTGCGGAGATTTTACCAAGCACTTTAGTGAGGCGATGTTTCGCAACCTTAATGACGTCATTCATGCACCAACATACCACTATGATTTTCACATGTATAACCAGGTTGAAGTACTTAAAGAAGGCGAGGCAAAGGGAAAGCTGATTGGTGGAAATCTTTGTTTAATGACCGTGTTATTACAAGCGGTAGGCCTAGATTATTTTAAAGATACCATTCTTTTATTAGAAGATGTCAATGAACCGTTATATGAACTTGATAGACTGCTAATGACCTTATCCATTGGTGGTGTGTTTGAACACGTTAATGGCTTAATGATCGGTCAAATTAACCCTGTTGAACATGAATCAGAACATGACATCAAAGCTTTATTTAAAGAGGTTTTAACCCCGTTTAACAAACCTGTACTCTACGGTGTGCCCTTTAGCCACACCACCCCTAGACGGTGTTTGCCACTTGGAGCACGTGGTGTTTTAAATACCCACAAGCTATCTTTATCCATCAGTAAAGCCCACCAGCAGAATAATAGGTAAGCTTGCCTTTGCGTGGTATAATGAATTAAAACATCACCATTACCCTTTTAAGGAGGCGTCATGAGAAAACTATTGATTTTTCTTTTGATCATCATCGCTTTAGCGTTTGCAGGGATTACCTACGCCACCTCACGCATCGACGATGTGGTAACCAAAGACGATTTACCAGAACATGTATATGCGTCTGATAAAACACCTGAACAAGGCATTGAAGATAGTGTGCTGGCCATGTTTAATCCTTTAAACACAGAGGATGAATACGACTTGATTGAATCTTTTATTAACTATGTGATTTACGATTCAGTAAAGAAAAACATTAACGAAGATTATGACCCGCTTGGCACCTGTGACACCGATGCTTGTACCACCATCATCACCACCGATCATGCATCAATCAAATACGCTTATGCGCATTTAAATGAACTGGATCAATTGATTTTAACCGTGAGTATTCACCGTTTTAACTATCCGTCATTTGATACAGCGATCCATTTAACCTTTGATATTGACATCGATGTTGATATTGCCAATGCAAACATGGCCTTGGTGTTAACCTTGGATAGTGTATATTTAGCGGATGATGAAATCTCAGAATCTTTTTTAGATAGACTTCTAGGCTTCGCCGATACAAAGAGCATTGAAGATAGTGTCACCACGGGTTCTCTTGATTTAGACGAGAAAACCTATCATTATACATACACATACACCCCTTAAGCTAAAGAAAAACACTTCGATTTTGAAACATTCGAAGTGTTTTTTTATGGGTTCATTTAGTTGCCTAATTCAATGCGTTTTCTAAACCTAACAACCTGTTCATCATCGGTTTCAATCTCATACCGGTAATAATACACATCGTCATCTTCATCGTAAACAACCCGGACAATAATCTCTCCATCTTCATCGCGATCACCATCATCAATATCATATTCAATATGATACACATATTGACCATGTCTGGTGGTTCTTTCAATGTCGAATGATAGCTCTAATGTATCGGTTTCATACTCGATTTCAATGGTAATATTATCGCCATCAAACTCGATGCTGATCTCGCTTTCATAGATGGTATGACCACGTTGTGTGACTTCATATTCAAGGGTGTGTTCATCGTTGGTGACTTCTTGATAAATCTCAA
>PWKX01000189.1 GCA_003559585.1 Mollicutes bacterium
AACCCGCATACCAACAACACCGTTAACAGTTTGTAACCCATCACCTTTATCTTTGATAACCGCATATAAAGCACAAGATCACGTGATGGATATTTATTCAGTTCATAAACCACCAAACAAATCAGTGCTAATACACTCACCTTAAAGACAAACAACCCATCAAACACATAAAGCATGCCATAATCAACTGGCGCACGACTCACGTTATACCACACACTAAAAAGCTGTGAACGGCTCATTAAAACCACCACATTCATCAACAACAATACCGCTAAAAAAAGCATCATTCTAACCATTAAGATACGCTGTAATAAGTGTTTGACTATTGGCATACTAACCGTTTAACCTTTCCAATCAACAATGGTTGATGGGTGGTGATGATCACCGTTTTGTTCATTTGCTCAATAAACAACATCAAGCGGCTGATGTTGTTTTGATCAAGTGCATTAAGCGGTTCATCTAACACATAAATATCGCAATCCATCATAAACACACTCATCAAATGCACACGTTGTTTCATGCCATTAGATAACTGTGCTATCAACCGGTGTTTATGCTCACTTAAACAAAAGTGCTCATATAAGGTATCTAAGGCTACCGGTGGGGTTTCAATTAACGCTAAGGTTTGCAGATAATCATCAACCTTAACGAGGCCAGGTAATGCCCTAGCCTCGCTTAGCAAGCCAACCCGTCCTTTAACTTTTAGGTCGCCTTCAAAGTTTGTTAAACCAGCGATGATAGATAACAATGTCGATTTACCACTGCCATTATGACCATGTAAAACCGTAATGCCTGCGTCAAACCGCATAGACTTAAACCTTAAATGAAGGTTTTTATACCGTTTAACCACCCCGTTTAACTCAATCATAAAAAGCCCCTTCTACAAACCACATGTGGTGATCATCTTTAAATAAATCTGTGTTAATAAAGGTAAAACTAGGCACATGAAACATCCCCTGATTGGTTTCAACCAACAAACCATAAGCATGGATTGGCCGGTGACTTTGAGTTACATTAAAATCGATCAACACCGTCATCTGATCATCATCAAACACAGCAGGCAGTGGTTGTGTGTTATCGGTATGATAATCATCAACCGCTTGAAAAGGTTTAAACATGTAGTGATCAACCCATGCGTCTAATTCAAACGCTGTTGTCTCAGGATGTAGATGAACCGCTATAATGTCTAGTTCGATGTCTTTTGTTCTTCTTAAAGACAATAAAGCCCCTGAAGAAGTAGGCATGCCGTTGATATGCCTTACGATATTATCGATGCGCTCATAATCTAAGGTCTGTATGGTTGCCATGTTTTTAAACACATACACATCGCCAACCAACACATCCATCGTTTTATCATCCAAAAAACTTAAGCTTAAGACCGCATCGTCAACCGACAACACCGAATCTTCTAACCATGATGAAAAAGACACCTGTAAGCGCACATGCTTAAACGCTTGATGATCAAGGCGGTTTTGATAGGTCAAGGTCTCTAACCTTAATGGTATATGGCTTTCATCAGTATGTAGCCAAACTTTTTCTACCATATCTTTATCTAAATACCTTGTTAAATCTTCATGAACCAACCATTCAAAAGCCATGGTATCGCTTGGTTCTTGAAGCGTGATGTGATGTGTCAACGGGACACTAATCACAAGGTGTTCTTCTGTTTGATGCATCCGCACCAACCCAATCACAAACAACAACACAGCGACTCCAAAACAACCGATAATCTTTTTCATTCGATGGGCGCCTTCACAATTGAATAGTATTCTGTGGTTAAGGTGAAAATCTCCCAACCACCATCTCTGACTTTTCTAAAGAAACGGTACTGCGCCGCCACGCCATTTGAAATCTTCCCTTCACCATAGATTTCAACCTCTAAGCGCACCCCAGGATCCACATCAATATTAATCTCAACACTTTCTTCGATCGTTGATGATTTTGTGGCTTGATAAGAGGCAGACAGCTCGCTTTCCAACCCTGATTTAAACGTTCTAATATCGCCACTTACATCAATGGCGATGCTGCCACTGGCACTGATTTGCACCGTATCTTGTTCAGTGGTACTAAAATAATACCGTTTTCTAATCGCAGAAGTGCCGCCGTTTTCAATCACATAAAGCGTTTCTTTTTGGAAATACACCTTTTCGTTTTCAAGGTTACTAACCGTCCGCCAACCCCAAAAACGTCGTCCCCCAAGCTTATTGTTTAACATTCTTAAATCAAACGAATTTAAATCATCTAAAAGCTTTTTACCAGAACGGTCAAACTCAATTGACTGATAGGTCAAATACTCAGAAGCCTTTAGTGATTCTCCCATTAAACACACACACAATAAACACACCAACAATCCTTTTATTATTTTCAATGTTATCACCTCAACCACATCATACGCTGTCATCGTTGATATTGCTTTTAAAGATAAAAAAAACCCTTTAAAGTCTGTTAAGACATTTAAAGGATTGGTTATGCTTCATGTGATTTGATCCATTGATTGATGGCTTGTTTGGCATCAAGCTTACCTTGTTTAAACCGTTCTTCGATGCGGTCATGGTTGAAATCCATAATCCCTCTTAAATTCTTTCTAGGGTAAATGTGATGGATTTTCACCCCATTGATGGTTTTTTTACGAGGAAAATGTCTAAACTTAAACCGCCACAAGTCAATGAAGATGATTTCATCACACCCCGCTTCAATCAGCGGTTTAAACGATGCATTATCCAAAATACCGCCATCATAGTACGTTTTACCTTTAATTTTAATAGGCTTAAACATAATGGGCACCGCGCAGCTGGCTAATAAAGTGGTTTTAATGTCTTCATTCGACATATGTTTTAAATGATTGTACGTCACACGGCCATCTTTTTCAAAAAAGTTTTTGATGCCTAAGGTTAAGGTATCTAGTAATCCAATATCACGATCAGCCACATAGGCTGTGGTTACAAACACATCTTTTGTCTTTACGGCTTCAAAATCAATCGTCTCATCAATGATTTTTTCTAAACGATCGGTATCAAAGACACCTTCATGCAATAACTTAAAGTTTTGTTTGAACAACACCTCAAACCAATTAACATCGGTATCAAATAAATCGTTTTCTTTTAAATTAAGCCATAATGTTTCTGCTAAATCGATGCGTTCCATCGCCAACAAACACGCATTTAAAGACCCAACAGAGACCCCGCTGATCGCATGAACATTGTCTAAATATCCATGGGCTTTTAGCACCTCTAAAGCGCCAACTTGATAGGCCCCTCTAGCGCCACCGCCGGCTAAGGCGATGCCTATTTTCTTCCCCTTCATGCACCGCATCCCTCCTAAACATTGAGTTTACGTTCATGTTGATAAACCGCCGCAATCGTGCCACCACCTAAACAAACATCATCATCATAAAATACACAGGCTTGACCAGGGGTTACCGCTCTGACTGGTTGATCAAACAACACACGTAAGGTTCCATCATCTTGTTTTTGAACCTGAACAGCCTGGTCTTTTTGCCGGTATCTGAACTTAGCTGTCAGTGGCTTATTAAAGATATCTTTTTGATTAATGATGTTCACATCTTCTAATGTGCAGGAGGTCGCGTATAACTCAGGATGATGATACCCTTGTGCGGCATATAATGTGTTGGTTTTTAAGTCTTTAGACACCACAAACCAAGGTTCATTATCATAATCCTTAAGCCCACCTATGCCAAGGCCTTTTCTTTGACCAATGGTATGATGCATCAAGCCTTGATGTTGACCGATCACCACCCCATCTAACGTTTTAATATCACCTGGTTGGGCTGGTAAATAATTTTTTAAAAACTCATTAAACGCCCGCTCACCAATAAAACAAATACCGGTTGAATCTTTTTTATCAGCGGTTGGTAAGTTTTGATCTTTGGCGATTTGACGGACCTCGGTTTTTTCTAAATGACCGATTGGAAATAACACCGTTTCTAACTGTTTGGCTGTTAGCTGAGATAAAAAGTATGTTTGATCTTTATTTCTATCTCGTCCCCGCAACAACTCAACACCGTTTTCACGTCTAATTTGTGCGTAATGACCCATCGCAATGTAATCAGCGCCTAAGTTAATCGCGTGTTCTTTAAATGCCGCAAACTTAATAAACTTATTACATAATATGTCTGGATTTGGGGTGCGACCCCGTTCATATTCATCTAAAAAATATTGAAATACGTGTTCCCAGTATTCCTCAATAAAATCAACACGTTTAAGTGGTATATCTAAGTGATTGGCGACGTTTAAGGCGTCTTGATAATCTTTTTCTTGTGGACACATGTCATCTAGTAATGTGGGGTTACCAAGCACATCTTGATTGGCCGCAGAATCCCAGTTCACCATAAATAAGCCGGTCACATCGTACCCTGCTGCTTTTAATAAATAGGCGGCGACTGAGGAATCAACGCCCCCACTCATGCCGATCACGACACGTTTTTTCATACTACCATTCCTTTGAGTCTGTTTATGACGATTTATCAATATCAGACGGCATTCTAAAATCACTGCGTGGTGATAAAGAAATATCTAATATTTTAGGTGCATCCGGCGATGCTTGACGTTTAAATTGTTGTGAGTAAAAACGAGCGAAGAACTGGGTGACATAATGGTCTGCTTCATCTTCATCAATGCCAAAGGCTTTCACAATCAACCAGGCAATGCGTGGTTCATCATCCCCGTATCTTAAGAAACGATGCAAAATGAAGTCATTGATTTCATATTTCCCAATCACATCTTCGGTGATTTGATCTAAAATCAATTCAGGTGAAATCGGTGTTTTAAGCACATCGTCCACCACATCGACTAATTGTTCATTAAACTTAACTTCAGCGTATTTTTTAACCATGAAACGGACCAACGTTTTAGGCACCCCAGCGTTGATGTTGTACATACTCATTTGATCCCCACTATAGGTGGTCCAACCAAGCGCAATTTCACTCATATCACCAGTGCCCAGCACCATACCGTTATGCATGTTGGCTAAATTCATCAACACCATCGTTCTTGCTCTAGCTTGGGCGTTTTCATACGCTTTATCCTGAGTCAACCCATCATGACCAATTAAGGCAAGATGATGTTTAACATGTTCATTCATATCAATGTCTCTGATGGTGACATTCAAGTGTTTCATTAAAACCATCGCTTGGTCTTTGGTGGTCTGTGATGTCCCAAATGCAGGCATCGTCACACCGATGACTTGTGCGCGGTCCATACCGAGTTGATCGGCTGCACGGGTTGCAATGAGCAAGGCTAAAGTCGAATCCAACCAGCCTGAAACACCAACAATGATGCTTTTAGCTTTCATATGGTTAAGTCGTTTAATCAACGCATTTTCTTGTAGGGCCGCGATTTTATCAAATGCTTTCATCTCATCAGTTTTAGGCACAAACGGAGTTTGATCAAACGCTCTTTCAAACGTAAAATCAGCTGATGGTTCTAACTCAAAAGTCACATCCATCGCTTCGGCGTCAAATTTGTTCAAGGTATCTCTAAAACTAGAGTTATTTTTACGATCATACGCAATTTTACTTAAATCAATATCCCCATAAATAATCTCTGACTCTCTTGAGAAGTGTTCGGTTTCAATTAAGCCCTCACCGTTTTGCGCGATCACATTATGACCAGAAAAGACCGTTTCACTTGTTGATTCATTAACCCCAGCGCTGCAATAAACATACGCACCAGCATTTCGTCTAGAATGCTCAACAATGGTTCTTTTTCTAATCGCACGTTTATGCAAATATTCATTCGAGGCTGATAAGTTAAAAATCATCTGTGCGCCACTTAAGGCTAGTAAATTTCCTGGTGAAATCGGCGCCCACATATCTTCACAAATTTCAATGCCAAATGATAAATTGGTTTCATCTTCTTTAAAAATCAGTGACCCAAAGGGGACCACTTGATTTAAATAACGAATCATCTTAGTTCGCTTCACAATGTCATAAGCACTGGTAAACCAACGCTTTTCATAAAACTCCTGCGTGTTCGGTAAATAAAACTTAGGCACAATCCCTAAGATTTTATCTTCTTTCACCACAAAAGCCGCGTTATACAAAATACCTTCAATTTCTAAAGGCGCACCAAAGATTAAAATCCCTTTATATGGATTATTTGTTAAAAGACGGTTAATCTCTTTTTTGGCTGTTTTTAATAAACTGTGTTGGAAAAACAAGTCATTACATGTATAAGCGGTAACCCCTAACTCAGGAAACACGCTTATCGACGCTCGGTTATTTTTAAGTAGCGCCAACATTTCATTCACGTTATAAGCCGGATTACCAACCTTTAATTTCGGTGTGATGGCCGCGACTTTAATAAAATCATTATGATACATGGTCTCACCTCTGATATAATTGATGGGTATGAATATATTGTTTCACGCGTTCATCAAGCAAAGCATCCTCACGCTCTAATCGCCATTGGGTCGATGAATAGGGCGATTCAAACGCATTAAAGACAATGAAACGGTCTTGATAATACGATAAAAAAGGGTGTTGCATGATGAGGGCGTTGATGTTGGTTTGCCCGCGGTTTAGCACGATGAGTTTAAACTCATGTAAAAGCTTATTCACGTGTTTCCAGCGGTGCAACCCCAGCAAATGATCGGCGCCAAAAACAAAACACGTGTCATCGGCTTCTTTTAATGCTTGTAAAGAAGCATACGTCCCTTCAAACGTCTCAAGCTTTAACTCATAATCACTAACCACCGTTTGTTTGTTGTGTGCGAACATCAACCTTAACATATTAAAACGATGCGTATTGCTTTCAAGCCCAGACTTATGATAAGCCGTAGACACAGGTAAAAATGTAAACTTTCGTGGGTTTAATGCTTTCATTAAAAAAGCATAAACATGTTCATGTGCTTTAGTTGGTGGGTTAAACGAACCACCGTATATGATATGCATAAGCATCACCACCCACATTATAACACGAGCTAAGCATGAATGGGTATGCACCGACAAAGAATTTTGTGCTATAATGGTTTTTGAGGTGAATAACATGACAATCGATAAAGATTATGTTTTAAATTTAGCACAAGAAATCTTAAAAATCCCATCACCAAGCGGCTACACGAAAGACATCATTGCTAGAATCAAATCAGAAAGCAAGGCCTATGACTTAGATGTACATGAAACCAAAAAAGGCAACCTTCATCTAAGGTTAGAAGGCACCACCGATAAGGAAGTCGGCATCGCGGTACACGTCGACACACTCGGTGCCATGGTTAGAAGCATTGCCTCTGATGGTTCATTAAAATTTACAGCGATTGGTGGACCCCTATGGCCAAGTTTAGATGGTGAGTATTGTACAATTAAAACCCGTGAAGGCAAAACTTATTCAGGCACACTCTTATCAACATCACCCGCTGTGCATGTCTTTAAAGACGCCAGCAGTAAAACGCGTAACCCTGAAAACATGATGGTAAGAATCGACGAAGTCGTCCAAACACAAGAAGATACAAAAGCACTCGGCATTGATGTCGGTGATTTTATTTTCTTTGATCCAAAAACCACCGTCACTGACTCAGGCTTTATTAAAAGCCGGTTCTTAGATGATAAAATCAACGTCGCCAGCGTGTTTGGTTTACTAAAAGCTTTAAAAGCCGACAATAAACAACCAAAACCGAACGTCACCTTCATCATTTCTACTTATGAAGAAGTGGGCCATGGCTCGGCTCATATTCCAGAATTTGATGAGTTTGTGGCGGTTGACATGGGCTGCATTGGCGATGATTTAACCTGCACTGAACGTGATGTCAGTATTTGCGCCAAAGATTCAAGTGGGCCCTACGACTATGAACTCACCACTTTGTTTAAGCGTCTAGCCACCAAAGAAAACATCAACCATGCGGTTGACATTTACCCATATTATGGGTCTGATGTCTCAGCTGCCAGACGCAGTGGTCATGATTTTAAAGGGGCTTTAATCGGGCCAGGTGTCCATGCCTCTCATGGTATGGAACGAACGCATTATGATGCGGTTAAAAGCACCATCGAATTACTCTATCATTATTTAACTTAAGAACATGGTGTCAGCTAATGACTGACACCATGTTTTTTTATGTGATGAAATGTTTATCATATGCGCCATCTTTAAAAATCAACACCGGTTCTTGGTCATCTTTATAACCGGTGATGGTTAAATCATCGGTACCGATTGGTAAATCTAGATGCAAGCGGCTTTGGTTTAATTGATGGGTTTCCATTAATTGTTTAAGGTTCGTTTCTTTGGTTTTAACCGCCATGGGATAAGCATTGCCTAAAGCCATATGGGTGGCACTGTTTTCATCAAAGGGTTGATAGAAAAACAAGGTGTTTAACTGATAAAGGATGCTGTGGCTTGGCACTAGACCAATCTCACCGAAATACTTAGCGCCCTCATCAATCGCTAACAACTTATCTACCACCGCTTTGCCTTCTCCCTCAACATGGACAACCTCACCGTA
>PWKX01000001.1 GCA_003559585.1 Mollicutes bacterium
TAGGCTATGCGAGTGTATATAGCTCGGTTTACCCATTATTGGTGATATGTCTTATGGTGATGTTAAAGACAAACCGGTTGATGGGGATGACCGCTTTGATTTTTTCGTTGTTATTTTTCTTAAGAATACAACTGCCAGTCTCATCGCTGGCTGAAGGCTACATAGAAACACAGGCAGTGGTGGTCAAACAAGAAGCCCACCGAACACACCCACGCTTATTGGTTAAAACGAATGATCAACATCGTTTGTTTGTATATGATGGGGATGTATCGCGTTTTCAAGCTGGTGATCAAGTGCTTATTAAAGGCGAGGTGAGCCTACCCTCATCATCTGGCTTTTTTCAGGGGTTTGATTACCAGGCTTATTTAAATAGCATCCGTGTGGATGGGTTGATGTATGAGGCCATCATCAACCCACAACCACCGTCTTTTAACAGGCATATTTTATCGGGCTGGTTTCATCAATCGATTGATGCGCGGTTTGAACACACGGCCCCTTATTTAAAAGCGTTTATCCTTGCCGATCGTCATGCGCTGGATGAAGGGGTTTATGAGCAAGTTAAAACCGTGGGTGTGGCCCATCTATTTGCGGTGTCTGGCATGCATGTGGCGTTGATGATTGTTGGGTTAAATGCTGTGCTTTCGGTGTTAAGTCGTGGCTGGTTTAAACATTTGTTACTGGTGGTGATCTTAGCGACGTACCTTCTCATCACAGGAAGCCCCCCATCGGTGCTTCGTGCGGTGATGATGGTGATGCTTGTGATGGTTAACCGAGCCTTTAAGTGGCAGTTTGATACTGTTGACTTGTTGGTTTTTTTGTTTGCGGGGTTATTGCTTTATCATCCAGATCATATGCACCATGTTGGTTTTGTGTTAAGTTTTACAATCAGTTATGGTTTGTTGATGAGCCAGCATCATTTTGATCAAACCAAACCACTGAAAACGAGTATTTTAGTATCTTGCATCAGTTTTTTTATTGGGTTTCCGTTTATAACCGATATTAATCAAGCCATCAACGTTTTAGCGGTCTTTCACAATGTCATCTTCGTCTTTTTATTAACCACATGCATCTTACCTTTAGCCTATCTCACATTTATGTTTGAGATTTTTGAGGTGTGGTTTCAAGGGGCCTTACTTGTGTTTGAACGATTGATTGCCTTTGGCGCTGAAAACGTTAGTTTGATGATCCCAATTCATATCAAGCCTGGGGTGGTTACGGTTATATATTTTGTGGTTTTACTATCGGTGTTATGTGCTGAAAAAACAGTGGTGAAAGTCAAACGTGCTTGTATGCTGTGTTGTTTATTAATGGTGATTATGTTAGAACCTTATCTCACGCCATACGCAAGCTTTACGATGTTTGATGTCCAAGGGGATGCGTTTTTATTTCAAGACAGGCATAATCGGTGCAATATGTTAATTGATACAGGCGATGCCGATGATCATGGTTCAGTGGTCAGGGCGTTAAAATCAAGACACATAACAACATTAGATGTTGTCTTTATCACCCACCGGCACGCCGATCATTACCGTGCTTATGATCAAATTGCCGATCAAATCAAGGTTAAACGCTTAATCACCAATGATAATCAACATACTCAAGGTGAGGGTCAATGGCAAACATGTGGCGCCATTGCTTATTATATTTTTCCTTTTGACGATGGTTACACCTCGGAAAATAACCGGTCATTAATGAAGAAGGTGGTGTTTGAAGGGGTCCGTTTTTTATTTACAGGTGATGCTGAAAGGGAAAGAGAAGTAGATTTTATCGGCAAGTATGCCCCTGAGATTGATTGGTTAAAAGCGGCACATCACGGGTCAAACACATCGAGTACAGACGCATTCATCGATCACCTCTCACCTAGTAGGGTGTTTATACCGGCGCATAGAAACAACCGTTATGGCTTTCCATCAACACAGGTGATTGAACGCTATCAAGCACGTGACATCCAAATCACCAGTACCCATGAAAAAGGGACGGTTGTTGAATATTTTATCTTTAATAGGCGTATTAAAAAGACTGCGTTATCACCTTGAAAATGTGGTATAATGATTCATGAGATTTGAACAGTGAAAGGAGTCAACCATGGACCAATCCGTTGTTGTGTTTTATGGAGAAGATAGTTTCTTCATCAAAAGCAAAGTCAATCAATTAATCAAGCAATTTGATGTTGATGAATATAATTTTACATCATATGATTTAGACGAAGTGCTCATTAGTGATGCCATCAATGATGCACAAACCATTCCTTTTATGTCTGAACGTAAGATTGTTTTAATCAAAAATGCGCATTTTTTAAGCACTGCTAAGCAAAAGAAAAAAGCGTTAGAACAAAAACCTGAGTATTTAAATGCTTACTTAAATGCCCCCACAAAAGAGACGCTTTTGATCATCACTGTGCCACATGCATCGTTAGATAAACGCTCTAAACTGTATAAAAAAATACAAGACGTCGCGCAAATCACAGAATGTAAGTTAAAAGGCAAGCATGATTTATCAAATTGGGCGAAACGGCAACTGGCTAATGCGGGTTTAACGATTGAACCTTCTGCGTTAAGTGAATTCATTAAACGTGTCAATCATAGCACTGAACTGGCTTTTCAAGAGATGCGTAAATTATTGCTTTATGCTCACGGAACTGAAACAGTTGATATTAAAACCATTAAAACCATCATCACGAAAAACATTGAAGATAACGTATATGATATGACCAATGCTTTGTTGGCCAAAGATGTTTCAAAAGCATTAGAGGTATATCACGATTTAATAAAGTACAGTGAAGACCCTTTGCGCATTTTGTCGATTTTAGTGTCTAAATACCGTGAGATGTTGTCGGTTAAAACCTTGTTGAAAAAAGGCAAATCACAAGATGGTATCCAACAACACTTTCATGTTTCAAGTGGCCGTGCTTATTATATGGTGCAAAACGCTAAAGCCGTTCCTATGGATAAGTTAGAAGAGCATTTGAAAATGTTAGAATCATTAGATTTTCAAATTAAAAGCGGTCGCATCGATAAAAAATATGCACTTGAACTCTTTATCATGAGTGCATAGTTCAATGGGTTTTTAGTATTTAGCCCTTGTAACATCCAATGAGACTTAAGGCATGATGGAAAGTCAGATTATGCCTTTTTAGTTTGCATGCTTGTTCATCCATATGAAAAAGCACCATCATATCATTGATGGCGCGCTTTTATTCATGGATAGACCCTTTAAAGGGGTAAGTTTTTTTGGTTGATTTACAGTTCGTTGACGCGTTTTTGAAGGCGTGATTTGTAACGAGCAACCGCTTTTTTGTGATAAATGCCACGTACGAGCGCTTTGTCTAACTTTTTGTTCGCAACGTTGAAGGCTTCTACAGCAGCATCTTTATGCTTAGCTTCGACATGTTTGTCCACCTCTTTGATGGCAGATTTCACACTAGATTTGAAAATTTGGTTTGCTTGACGTCTTTTGGCATCTTGTTTCACGCGTTTCTTTTGTTGTTTGATATTGGCCATTCTTTCACCTCCACTTCATAAGCGTATTTATTCTATCAAATGCGCGTCTAAAATGCAATCATTTAATGATAAAAGTCTTTTTGATTTTATCTGTGTTTTTCGTGTTTAACTGTGTATTTTTTGTTATAATCATAACGAGGTGATTGATATGCCATCATTAAAAATAGGTGACACCAATTTATTTACAGTCAGTCGTAAAGATGAACAAGGGTATGTATTAAAACATTCAGAAGCGATGGTCCCGATGCTTTTTGATGAAACAAAGGAACCATTAGGGGTTGGAGACCAGGTAGAAGCGTTTGTTTATATAAACCATCAAAAAACTTTAGCAGCCGCAACCATCACACCCTACATTGATCAATACCGTGCAGGGTTTGTGCAGGTAGTTGAGAAAAAAGAGGGATTAGGTGTGTTTGTTGATGTGGGGTTAAAAAAGGATATGTTGGTATCAAAAGATGACTTGCCACACATTAAAAAACATTGGCCAACGGTGAATGATCAATTGTGTTGTTATATTAAAACCGCTAAAAAGCAAATGGTCGCTAGACCGGTGAGTCGTTTTCGGATGCTTGATTTCATTCGACCAGAATCACCGTTAGAAGAGGGCGAGAGTGTTGAAGCGTTTGTTCACCGCCATGCTGATGAAGGCTTGGTGCTTTTTACAAAAGCTGGCCACGAAATTTTTGTATATTATAAACACACGCGAAAAGATCATCGTTTAGGCGAGCCTGTTGATGTCCAAATCACGGTTAGAAAAGATGACTTGCATTATAATGGGACACTGATTGAGCAAAAAGAAACGATGATGGATGATGATGCACAGCGTATATATGAATACTTGCAAATGCATGGTTCCATGGATTTAACAGATAAGAGCAATCCTGATGATATTTTTGCTGTTTTTCATATGTCAAAAGCGGCTTTTAAAAGAGCGCTTGGACGGTTATATAAATCAGAACTGGTTGAACTGGATAAAACAGAAACACGCATAAAAAAATAAGGTGATGAACAATGGGAAGAATTTTCGAAGTTAGAAAAGAAGCCATGAAAAAAACGAACTTACGTAAAAGTAAGTTATACGCAAGATATGGTAAAGAAATTTATATGACGGCCAAACAAGGTGGGGCCAACCCAGACAGCAACTTAACGCTTAAACATTTGATTGAACGGGCGAAAAAAGAAGAAGTACCGATGGACGTGATTGATCGAAACATTAAAAAAGCAACCAGTGCCGATGCCACGGATTTTGAACCGATTCGTTATGAAGGCTTTGGGCCTGGTGGCAGTGCTTTTTTAGTCGATACATTAACCGACAATGTGAATCGGACGGTCTCGGAAGTTAGATATTGCTTTACGAAAGCGTCATCTAAGTTGGGCGTTAAAGGATCGGTTGAGCATTTGTTTAATCATGTTTCGATGCTTGAGGTTGCTGATGTCTCTGAAGATACTTTGTTAGAAACATTACTTGAATCAAACATTGAAGTGACGGATATTGAACCAACCGATCAAGGCTATTTGGTTGTGGCTGATGGTTATGACCTTGATAAAATTGAAGCGCTGTTTAGAGAACAAAACATTCAAATTGTTGATAGTAAGAGTGGTTGGTTCGCAGACAATACACTCACATTGACGCGTGAAACACTTGAGGTGTTTCATACGCTTTTAGAGATGTTGAACGATTTAGATGATGTTCAAAATGTTTATCATAATGTCGATGAAGGTTTGTTGAATGATGTCAAAGACGACTAAACCCTCAGCTGTGATCATCATCATTTTGTCGCATTACTTTATTCAAGGTGTGCTTCATAATCTCGGACATGTGGTGACACCAACGTTTGTTAATCAACTGGGCATACCATCGTTCATGTTCGGGTTTTTCTTTGCCGCCATGAGTTTAGGGATGTTTTTTGGCGCCCCTTTATGGGGTGTGCTTGGTGATGCGCGACTTAAAAAACCGTTTATTATAGCGGGCTTGCTCCTTTATTCACTAGGACAAGTCTTTTTTGTGATTAGTGAAAACCTTGTGTTGATGACACTGGCTCGTTTCATCAGTGGGTTTGGTGTTTCAGCGTTTATCACTTTGATGCTGGCTCATTTAATTGGTCATGTTGATGTGAAAAAGCGAACCAAGTACATTTCTTTGTCCGTTGCCTTGTTTGCCCTAGGTGTAACCTTAGGCTATCAAATCGGTGGGATTATGGGAGATTACTTCATTAAAGAAGTGTTTTATATTCAAGCGGCCCTAAACACGGTGTGGGTTGGTTATATTGCGTTGACCATGAAAGAAAAACACATCACACGTGTAGAAGGTAAACCGCATATCTTTCAAAGTTTTAAAGAAGCCACCAAACTTGAACCATCGCTTTTAATCTTTCTCATTGGGTTAACCACAGCGACCATGTCGGCTTCGGTGTTAACGAAGTATTTCGATGTTTACATGATTGATTTAGGCTATTCAACCCGCGAGTTAGGGACATTTGTGATGGTGACAGGGTTTGTTGGTTTGTTTACAAATTTTGTGCTTGTGCCATTGCTTTCTAAACTTAAAAAAGATATGACCATCATGTTGATGATTCAAATTGTCTCAGCCATTGTGGTGCTTATTGTGTTTAGAAATCCGAATTTTATATTGATGATCTATACGGTCTTTTTAATCTACCATGTGATGAAATCGATGTTTCAACCGTTTGAACAAAACTATATATCACTTTATGCGCCAAAAGAAAAACACAGCAGTATTCTTGGTGTGCGTCATGCTTTTTTCTCAATAGGCATGGTGATTGGACCGATTGTTTCAGGGTTTATCTATGATTATAACCCAGTAAGAGTGTTTGATTTTTCTGTGGTGATGTTTATGGTTGCTTTTGTGTTGATGCTTGTTTCACATAAAATGAATAAACAAAAACAAACCACGTTTGAAGGGGCCTATGCTCCAACAGGTGAACAACCTTGGCAACCGGTGCCAGCCGATCATGAATAACCGCAATTGTTAAGTGTTTTCATCCTTGTTTTATGATATAATTACATGTGAGGTGAGACCCATGAATCTACCGAACCAACTGACTGTCCTACGCGTATTACTGATTCCTTTAATGGTTCTTTTTTATTACTTAGACCCAAATAAAACCACACTTAATATATGGTCTTATTTAGTAGTAGGCTTATTTATCTTAGCTTCATTTACTGACTTTTTAGATGGCTATTTAGCTCGAAAATTAAAATTAATCACCGTTTTTGGTAAATTTTTAGACCCATTAGCGGATAAACTGCTGGTGATGTTTGCTTTGTTGATGTTGCTGGATATGAACTGGGTGCCGATGTGGGTGGTTTTGGTAATTTTAACGCGTGAGTTTGTTGTGACAGGCATTCGTTTAATCGCGGTTGATCGTGGCAATGTGATTGCCGCTTCGCTACTAGGAAAATATAAAACAGCCTCGACAATGATGGCTTTAATTTTGCTGTTGTTCCATATAAGAACCCCTGGTATGATTGTGCTTTATATCGCCACAGCACTCACCATCATTTCTGGGTTTGAATACATCATTAAAAATCAACACAGTTTTAAAGACAGTGCTAGAAAGTAAAGAACCGTTTATAGACGTATGATTGAATTGAAGGAGGAATAATTGTGGCTAAAAACGATCGACAAAAAGCATTAGACCAAGCAATGAAAGATATTGAAAAAACACATGGTAAAGGCTCGGTGATGTTACTTGGTGATGAGGGTGCTGCTAAAGACATTGAATGTGTGGAAAGTGGTTCTTTAGCGCTTGATAAAGCCTTAGGCATCGGTGGTTATCCACGTGGACGCATCGTCGAAATGTATGGTCCTGAGTCTTCAGGTAAAACCACGTTTGCCCTACATGCCATTGCCCAAGCGCAAAAAAACGGGGGTTATGCGGCATTTATTGACGCAGAACATGCCCTTGATCCTAAATACGCCAAAGCCTTAGGTGTCGATACAGATAATTTAATCATTTCACAACCTGATACAGGTGAACAAGCCTTAGAAATCACTGAAGCGTTGATTAGAAGTAACGCAGTTGACATTGTGGTGATTGATAGTGTGGCAGCCTTAGTCCCTGAAGCTGAAATTAGAGGTGACATGGGAAGTTCGCATGTTGGACTGCAAGCACGTTTGATGTCGCAAGCGATGCGTAAATTATCAGGCGCGATCTCTAAGTCAAACACCACCGCTGTTTTCATTAACCAAATCCGTGAAAAAGTCGGCGTGATGTTTGGGAATCCTGAAACCACTCCAGGTGGTCGGGCTCTTAAATTTTACAGCAGTGTTCGCATTGAAATCAGACGTGGTGAACAATTGAAAATCGGGACCGATATCATTGGTAACCGCACGAAGATTAAAGTGGTTAAAAATAAAGTTGCCCCACCGTTTAAAACCGCTGAGGTTGATATTGTGTATGGTGAGGGCATCTCTAAAGTCGGCGAAATTGTCGATTTAGGCGTTGAGTTTGATTTGATTAAGAAAAGTGGTTCTTGGTTCTCATATGAGGGCGATAAGATTGGTCAAGGTAGAGAAAACGTGAAAAAACATCTAAAAGACCATCCTGAATTGCTAGAAACATTGTCTGGATTGATAAAAACAAAATTAGCTGAGTCATAATAAAAAACGACCGATTGAGTATTGATATGCTCAACCGGTCGTTTTTATTGAAAGAGTGTTTGACACGCTTGTTTAATCGCCTCGCACGATAAGTCATTATATGGGACCACCAACATGTATGGTTCAGAATCGAAGGTTTGATAGCGCCAATGCAGCTTCTTTAATCGTTTGATTAAAAGGGCTTTGATTGATTGATGTTGGCAAGTGATGACCACATGCATGTTGCTGTTTAAGCCGCTGATTGTAAAGCGGGGATCTGGCAAATAGGGTTCAATGGCAAGTTTTAAACA
>PWKX01000035.1 GCA_003559585.1 Mollicutes bacterium
TGTTGTTTGTCTTCACAAAATTTTAGTTTTAACACCTTAGAAACAACTTGACTCACTTTATCAGCTGGGGTCACTAGGCCCTTTTCAATTCGGTTTAAGTAACTATAAGAAACCTTCGTTTTTTCAGCCAGTTCCCTTAATGATAGCGATTGTTGTTCTCTTGCTAAATACATCCGCATGCCAAATATATATGGTGCGTAACGATTGTCCATTTTAATCCCCCTTTGATGTTACAATAGCCATTGGTTTTTAACACAAACCTTTTGTAAGCTTATCTGTGAGCATATCTTAGGCTCTATGTTACACTATTACTAGGTGATATAATGTTAAAAATTGTCTTAGAAAAACAAAAAGAAACACGCAACATGATTATATTGGTTAGTATATTTTTATTTGTCTATGGGCTTTACTTATTTTTAGATTGGTTAGCTCACGGATCTTTTGCCGCATTATTTAATGCCATGAGCCCACAATTATTTGCTGTCCATCAAGCATTTAACGTTGTGTTAGCCTTGTTAGCTGCCCTGATGCTTTCCTTATCCCACATCAAGTTAAGGTTAACCAACAGTGAACCTAAAGGCTCAACCAGCGTTCCATTCTTATCGTTCATCTTTGGTTTGTTAACCTTTGGTTGTGCGCCATGTGTGATTGCCTTTTTTGCCGCATTCGGCATCACATTCACACCGCTCATCTTACCAATGGAAAACCTACCTTGGAAGATCATTTTATTACTGTTTATGGCGGTTAGTTTCTACTTTATCATGCAAAGCATTGATAAAGGCACATGTAAGCCTAAAAGTTTAAGTAAAACCTAAAACGTGCTTAATTGAGCACGTTTTTTTAATACGCTTGTTTATCAGGAATCACACCACGCACGCCACCTTTAGGCTGTGGTGTGTCTTTTTTATAACGCGGTATCAAATGAACATGCATATGGAAAATGGTCTGTCCGGCATCCTCACCGACATTAACGCCAATGTTATAGCCTGTAGGTTGATACGTTGAATCAAGGTGACGCTTACCAAACCTTAGCGCATCATCAATCGCAACTTTTTCTTCGCTTGTCAACTCAAAAAAAGTGGAAACATGGCGTTTAGAAATAATCAACATATGCCCTTCATTCACAGGGTATTGATCATAGACGATCCTCATATGTGTATTTTCATAAATAATCTCACCTTTAAGACAACAAAACAAACACTCACTCATTACAACACCTCAATTGTACGCTTTTTTAGTCATATTAATCATACGTAAAGTTAAACCATACGCTTGTTTATATAACCGTTTATGCATTAAATAATCCTTATAAAACATATATGCTATATCAATTTCACTATATGCATTAGAACGCATCGTTTCATTAAAAAATTGCTTTCTTGCTTCTTTAGAGGCATCACTATTAGGTTCGTGCAATAGCGAAAAAACCTTAACCCCATAAACAAACATCAACTCAACTGTATTTCTCATCGACAACTTATCTATGTGTTTTTGAGCAAAACCAACCGCGGCATCTATTTGATCGGTTAAATAATAAATGTAGGCTCTAAAAAACACATGTCGAGGTTGCTCATAGTTTAAAACCGTTAATAGCTCAACCGCCGCATCATAACGATGTTCCTTGATATATAAGGTCAATAAATTGTTTTGAATTTGGCGTTTAAACACCGTCAATCCATGCGTGTCACAAAACCCAATCACATCGTGAAACGCTTTTTCAATGCCCGTGGTCATCCCCATTTTCATGTTGTTGATGTTTTTATACATATATGTCGTGATAACCCGCATATCGTTGCTTTGTTCAACAAACATATCTGTGGCTTCTTGTAAAAACTGGTTTGACTTTAACAATTGAAAGGTTTGTGCATAAATTAAGCCGATTAAATATGTGGCTAGTGCCACTAACCCTGAGTCAACATGTAACGCTTTAGAAGCCTCAAACGCTTCTAAGGCTGAGGTGTAATCACCCATGTGGTAATGGTAATTACCAGTGTAAATTAAAAATCTTTGACGGTCACGTGGCTCCATCAGTGACTCTAAACCGCTCAATCCTTGATATAATTCAATGATTTTTCGCTTGTGAACATACACATGAGTCGTATGATAGGCAAACAACGCCAGTTGATAATCAATAAACAATAACGATGAATGTAAAAGAGCGTCTTCAACTTGAAGGGCTTTAATCGAAGATTCAATGTGATCAACATCAAGGTATAAAATACTTTTATGCACCGTTTCTACCTTCGCTAAAATCTGTGCCTCATCAATCGCTTTATCTGATATGTCAAACCCGACATGTGAACAAAACAAATCAAAGATTTGTTGGTTATACGAGGTCTCGCCTCTTTCAATCTTGCGTAAATAAGCATGCGAAATATTTAGTATTTTCGCAAAAGATCTTAGTGTATGTCTTTGGTTTAACCGGTGGTAGCGAACCAATAATCCAAACCGCTTTTTAAACTTAATCGTATCCTCCATGCCTATCACCCTTTAGCTCTATTATACCGAAGTTTTAGATAAAAAAACAAAGTTGAGATCAACTTTGTTTAAAAATGTGTTGTGAGATAAATAAATGAAGCCCCGATACACTAAGCACTGAGACAAACGCAATCGTCCCCAGTTTGCCTCCAGCCCCGCCAAAATAAGGCGCACTGTAAATATATATTAACCCAAAAAACAAACCAGCCAATAAAACCAAGGATTCCTCTTTTAACCGGTTTAAGCCACTCATACCAACAAAAGAAGCGCCAAAGGTTACAATCGCTAGTGTTGGCCCAATCGCATCAAAGGCTTGTGGTAAAATCACACCCGCTAAGACACCAACCACAGCGCTAGCCATCACTGGACCTTGTTTGAAGCGGATATTTAAAATAAAAGTTAGTACCGCGCCAATCATGCTAAACACCATGATTAAAACCATATCCAAATCATCGAATACCGGTCCATCTAAAAACGGTTGTTGCACAAACACCACAGTCACCAACGCACTAGACAGCGCAATCGTCCCCAACTTACCACCAAAACCATTAAAGACATCTTTAGCAAGAACAAAAAGGCTGCTTGCGACCAAAGATGCAAACACAAATAAGACAGGATCAATCAACTCAGCAGAACTCATGCCTAGAAACGATCCACAAAACACTGGTACAGCGTACGGTTTTACAACCAAAACCGCCAAAATACCAATCATGCCCGATGCCAATACCCCGCCTAATCCTAGTTGAACACTTAAGAGATAGGTTAAATAAGCACCGGCAAACGTATAGATAAAATCGAAAAACGCCTGCTTACTTTTGATGGTATAAGACGCTTTTATCTTGTTTTTAACTTCATTTCCATGCATGAAAATACGGTATAAAGCAAACGCGATGATTGGCCAAAACAGTAAAAATAAAACCAAATGAATGCGCCATAAATTAATCAATGTCGACACAAATAACACAAGCGCAAAAAACATTAAAACACTAAATCCGATGTATTTTCGCATAAAATGACTGGATTAAATCACACCCAGTGATTCACCAACCTCTTTAAACGCTTGGATTGCTTGATCTAAGTCTTCTTTTGTATGCGCCGCACTGATCATCACACGACAACGGCCTGTGTTTTTTGGCACGGTTGGAAACACAATCCCTGACACAAAAACACCTTTATCAAGTAACGCTTTAGAAAAACGCATCGTTTTTGCTTCCTCACCAATCATCACCGGGGTAATCGGAGTTTCACTTTTACCGATGTCAAACCCTAATTCACGCATCGCGGATTTAAAGTATGCTGCATTTTCCCATAACTGTTTTGTATACGCTTCACTTTCCATCAACATTTTCACAGATTCTATCGTTGCCGCGGTAGCTGCTGGTGGTAAGGCGGTTGAAAACAGTAAAGGTCTAGCTCTATGTAGCAACCAATCTTTTACATTTTGTTTGGTAGCAACATACCCACCAATCACACCAATCGCTTTAGATAAAGTCCCAATGATAAAATCAATTTTGCCATGTAGGTTAAAATGATCAACTGTCCCACGACCACTACGGCCAAGGACACCACTACCATGCGCATCATCAACATAAGTCAAACAGTTAAACTTTTCAGCAAGTTCAACAATCTTAGGCAACGGCGCAAGATTCCCATCCATTGAAAAAACACCATCGGTGATAATCAACACTTGATTATAATCGTCGCGTCTTTCGGTTAAAATGCGTTCTAAATCCGCCATATCACAATGTTTATATACCGCTTTATCAGCTTTAGCTAACCGCACACCATCAATGATAGAAGCATGATTAAGTGCGTCTGATACAATCAAATCACCTTTTTCAACAATCGCTTGAATCGTCCCAATATTACAGTTTAACCCAGATTGAAAGGCCATCACAGCTTCTTCTTCTTTAAACTCGGCCAACAAGGTTTCAAGGTCTTCTAGCAAATCTTGATTCCCGACGATCGTTCTCACCGACCCAGCGCCAACCCCATATTTTTCTATGGCAGCTTGTGAAGCTTTCATCACACGAGGGTGATTGGCAAAACCTAAATAATTATTGGATGATAGATTTACCGTCCGCTTCCCGTTTAAATCAATCACATGATCACAAGGACCATAATTAACAGGTAAGGTTCTGTAGACACCATCATCTTTTAATTGTTGTAGCCGTTCATCTATAAATTTTAACTTATCATCATGCTTCATAGTCGTCATCCTCCGGTATTAATACAATTTTGCCACTATTGCCACTTTTCATAATTTTAGCGGCTTCATCAATATCTTTTAATTTCAATTGATGGGTAATAATTTTATCTAAATTTAATTGGTTGTTATCGATTAATGTTTTGACTTCATACCAAGTATCATAAATCTTACGGCCGACCACACCATAAATCTCTATGCCTTTAAAAACAATATCATTGGCCAAATCAAGGGTAATGTCTTCAGCTGGAATACCAAGCAAACTCATACCCCCACCTGGTTTTATGTATTTAAACGATTGTTCAATCGCGGTTTTGTTCCCACTAAATTCACCAACCACATCAACACCGCGTTGATCGGTTTCTTCAAGCACACGCTTAATCACATCTTCTTCTAAAGGATTAATGATCACATGCGCGCCTAACTCCTTTGCTAATTCACGACGGTATCCGTTGATTTCAATGGCAATGATTTTTTTAGCACCATATGCCCTAGCCACATCAACCCCCATTAATCCTAAAGGGCCACACCCAACCACAGCCACTGTCTTTTGTTTAATATCAAAATGTGTCATGGTATGCACCGCGTTGCCTAATGGTTCTTGAACCGATAAATGTAGTGGGTTTGCGTCTTTACTATTCACAAAACAATTGGCGGCTGGTATTTTAACATAACCGGCAAAACAGCCGTCGGTATCAACACCGATGATTTCAGTGTTTTCACAAATATGTCCCTCGCCACGTAAACAAAACTCACAAGTCCCACAAATAATATGTGTTTCAGCACTAACCACATCACCAACAGATACACGGTTCACATCACGGCCAACTTTAATGATTTCACCGCTAAACTCATGACCCACCGTTAATGGCAAACTTAATCGTTTTTTAGCCCAAGCATCGTAATCATAAATATGAACATCTGTGCCACAAAAAGAGGCAGTTTTAATCTTAATTAAATCCTCTTGTGGTTCTAAAGTCGTTGAGATGGTTTTCTTTTTAATCGTAAAACCTGATTGAGGCTGATCTTTAACAATTGCCGTCATTGACAAGGTATCTTTCGTCATAAAAAAACTCCTTTAAATTGAAAAATTAAGAACGCTTACATCAATTTGTATTATAACATATCATCGGTTTTCAAACAGTAAAAAAATCCAAAAAAAAGTCGCCAAGGCCCCACCCTTGGCGATAAAAAAATAATAAGGAGTTTTTTTAGATAGCATTTAAGTCCCAATTTCCTTAATCCACCGTGTTACAGTCTATATTATGCAACAAAAGCTAGGGGAATACAAGTCACTACTGTCAGTTTACAAATATGTGTGATTGGGTCTTAAAGACATCTAATCAAGGTTTGTTGCATAAAAATCTCGTTTTTTTGCCACTTCAATCCATTTTTTCGACACTTCTACAGCTTCATCTTGTCTGCCGTGCTTCTCAAAATAGTGTATCAATAGATCATAAATGAAATAATGCATATTTACCGTAATATAATTATATGGGTGATTGGCAATTGCATCGACAGCATGTTCTAAGGTTGATGCGTCTAATTCTTCATAATCTAAATAATCAAGAAACACATATGCACTCGCGACAAAATGTTTTTGGTTATCTTTAACCTTCATTTTAAGAATTTTCTTTAAAACATCAATGGTTTGATCTCTATCATCGTTTTCATAATATAAATATGCTTTATAAAACAAATCTAACGGTCGTTTTAACTCTAAATCATCAATCAAAGTGATGGCTTCTTGTCTGTCACCTTTCACAAACGATAAATATGATTTAAGCATCGTAAATAAACGCTGATAGGCTTTGTTGTCATGGTTAAGCCTGAAGGTGTATTCTAAGTTTTGAAACACATTTTCGGCTTCATCATAATAAGCGATATCAATCGCTTTTTTAGCCATTAACAAATCAGTGGCCATTTTACGTCGAGCATTTTGGTGATAGGTGAAAATAACCGATGCTTCTTTGGCTTGATTAAAACTTGGATGATTGTGATAATGATAATCTGAAATTTTAGCTAAATATTGTAGTGCCATGCCTTTATAACGATCATTATTGTTCATACTCAGTACTTGCTTAAAACAAGTAACGGCCTCATCCAGTTTATTCAGTTTAAAATAATAAATGCCTTTCGTTAAACCTAACATAATCGTTTGCTCTAGCGATAGATAATCACGATGGTCATCTAAAGATAACCATTCATCTGATGGTTTTTCCCATGTTGTTTTTTCAATAGAACCAATCGCTTTAATCAATTGATAGTCAACACGTAGTGGCGAATAATGAAGCCGCTTATCATGCGCCTTCAAAATAGACAAATAACTATCAATTTGCTCATCTAACCGGTAATAAACAGCATCCAACACCTGCTTCATCGTTTGCTTCATGTTCAACAAAAAATCATCATGAATACAAAAATCGATGGATAGTGTTTCATACAATAACTGTAGTGTTTCAATATTCGGACACGCTTTGCCGTTTTCAATATCAGATACAACGGTATGCGCCACACGCGCACTGCGTGCAACCCCTCTTAAAGAATAGCCCTGTTCTTCTCGTTTTTCTTTATAAACTTGTCCCAAAATTCTTAAGTTTTCCTTGAAAAATAACTCGTTTGTCAACACGATTCGCCCCCTAAAAACTAATACTAGTGTTGAATCATCCACCTTAAAATAATTTGATATGTGTCATGTCGGTGTTTTTCGTTCAACACTTCATGACGCGCCCCTTCAATCCCAATCATATCCGCTTGATGAAATGGTTGATGCTTTTGTTGTTTCCCAATTAAAGTCTTTATGTTTTTCATTTGATTAGCTAACGGATCTTGATCCCCTGATATGTATAAGTGAGGCACATCTATGGTTTGTTTCATGTGTTGTGTTTGATTAACGGTTGATAACCCTTTGAAAAAAGCACGGTAAAAATACTTATTATAGACAAACCCTGATTTTGGATCCTTTTGGTATGATTTTACCACATCTTCATCCGTTGAAATCCAATCATGCTTATCTTTAATCTCTTTGTGACCTTTAATAATATTGTCATTTAATAGTTTAGCCATGAAATGTTCTGGTTGCTCATCACTTTTTTTGATCCCCGAGAGTTTAGATATAAGATTAAAACCTTTCACCGTCAGCCAGGAAGGCATAGGTGGTGAGCCCATGATAATGGCTCTTGTGACATTGGGTGGGTTAAGCTGTAAAAAGCGTCTTAAAATAACAGACCCCATACTATGACCTAACATGGTTACATCTGTTTGCTTTTCTAACTCTAAGATAAATAATTGAACAGTTTTAACATCTTCAACCAATTTATCAAATGTATCCGTTTTAGAAAAAACACCCAATTGATTGTTCATCAACGATTCCCCGTGATGACGATGATCATGCAAATACACAATATAGCCTTGCTTTGCCATAAAAGAAGCAAAATCATGATAACGCCCACTATGTTCTCCCATGCCATGCAAAATGTGTAAAATGGGTTTATCCTCTATACCGTCGGTTCGATAACTCACAACATATAAACTTAAGTCATGACTAACATTTACCTTGTGCGTCTTTTTTATGAGTTCCATCATAGCCCCCTATTCAAAAACACTGTCATCACTAAATTGATGATGATAACAGATGTTATGTTACAACAACACTGCAGTTAAATTATATCTTACATGGTCATAGTTATCAATAAAACAAGCAAAATCAATATCAACGATAAACGAA
>PWKX01000063.1 GCA_003559585.1 Mollicutes bacterium
ATGTGATTGCTGTATACTAAGACGCCGCCAAATGCTAAGACAACGAACACTCTTGCAAAGGCCGCAATATTGAAAATATTTTGACCCATGCCACCAAAAATTAATTTAGCTAAGAATACACCAATCGCACCACCGATCGCCACAACGACTAGCGGTATTTCATCAGGTAAGGTTAAGCCGTAAATCAGACCACTAACCACCACACTGAAATTATACACTGTAAAACTTTTGTTGTTTAACTTGAAGGTCTCACCGTTTAAACGGTCAATGATTTGATAATAAATGTATTCTGTGGCGACCATTGAAACCACAGATACCAGTAAAATCCACAACGCATTTAGACCGTGTTGCCAAATCGCAAAAATGGTGAGTGGCATGAGCGCGATGGCCACATCGCGCATCATGCGGACAACATTAGCATTCGGTCTTCTTAGGTGTGGGGCACTTTTCTTCACAAATTCCATAATATCACCCTAAAAGTTTTTTTCCTTTCCGCATATAATCTGTCAAATGAATCTTGCTTGTACATACATATGCACAAAGACCACATTCAATACATTTGTTGACTTCTAAGTTTTCAAGTGCTTTTTTATCATTACGTTTAATGGCATTCATGATGTTGACCGGTTGAATCTCAACTGGACAACTATA
The DNA here is from genome assembly GCA_003559585.1 of Mollicutes bacterium. Taxonomy (GTDB): domain Bacteria; phylum Bacillota_I; class Bacilli_A; order Izemoplasmatales; family Izemoplasmataceae; genus B1SED10-225. The sequence continues at coordinate 652 of PWKX01000063.1, forward strand.
CACACATGACCCACAGCGAACACATGGTTCTTCATGGAAATCCTGTGATTTAAAAACAAGCACACTGGTTGTGGTCGGTGTGACAATCACATCATCAGTATCCAAACTGGTTACCATCATCGGACCACCAATCACAAAATCAATGTCTTTTGCGTCTTCAGAATACCCATCTGATAACTTAATTAAGTCTTTCACACACGTTCCCACACGCACACGAATGTTTTGTGGGAAGTTGATGGCATCTCCGTTTACCGTTAAGTGACGTTTGGTAATCGGTAGGTTGTGTTTCAGTGCTTCATAAATCGCTGAAGTGGTTGAAACGTTAAACCCTAAGACACCGTATTCCATTGGCAAGGTGCCTGGTGGAATTTTAATGCCGAGTGCGTTTTTAAATGTTTCATTTTCCCACCCTTGTGGGTAATAATCTGCGAGTTTGGCGATCTCGATGTTTAAGTTTTCAAAACGGGTTAACTCACGTTCTAAAACTTCAATCAATTCTGTTTTGGTCTTCTTAACAGCGATGACACCTTTTTTCGCATCTACCGCTTGCATGATATATTTCAACCCACGGAAAATCTCTTCTGGTGAGTCTTTAATCAAACGATAATCACTTGATAAATAAGGTTCACATTCAACCGCATTAATCACCACGGTATGAATCTTTTTATCGGTATCTAACTTAATGTACGACGGGAAACCACTGCCACCTAAGCCGACTGTGGCGGTTTGACGAATCACATCAACCATTTCTGCTTTGGTCATGTTTTCAATCACATTTTCCGGTCTATCTGTGATGGTGCTGTGATACTCATCCTTATAATCATTACGAATGATGACACACTCAACTTCAATGCCTGATGGATGTGTCTTTTTGGTGGTGCCTTCAACGGTTCCAGACACGGTTGCATAAATCGGTTGTTTAAAGAAGCCACCATCTCTTTCACCAATAATTTGACCCAGTTGAACCCGGTCATTTTCCTTGACATCGAGTGTATATGTCTGACAACGATCTGATTGCAAGTTAATGTAGACGCGTTCAGGATCGACATACCTCAGTGTTGGCAACTCTTTGGTGAGCTGTTTGTAATCAGCGACCTTTCTTGCTTTACTAATCATGTGTTCACACCCTTTATTCTTTTTCTAACGCGTTGAGGGTTTCATCAATAAAGGTTCTCAACGCCGTTAATCTATTGTTTGCTTCTTCACTCGTTTTTCCTACCACATTCAAATAAATCTTTAATTTGGGTTCGGTCCCGCTTGGTCTTAAGACAAACCACATATCTTCTTCATACATAAACTTAAGCACATTGCTTTGAGGTAAATCAAGCGTTTCAGTCTTACCGTTTGTTTCTCTAGTCTGGTTAAGGTAATCTTCTTTAACCAACCGTTTTAAGCCAATGACCTCATCAAACGAAGCCGCTCGGAAATTATCCATAATCGTTTGAATGATGGCTGCGCCTTGCTTGCCTTCATGCACTTTATTGATGACGATATCCCGGTAATGACCATAGGTTTCATACATATCGTTTAAGTAATCAATGAGACTCATATGTTGTTGTTTTAAGACATTGGCAATCTCCGCGGCAAATAACACCGATTGAATCGCGTCTTTATCTCTAACAAAGTCTTTTATTACATAACCATAACTTTCCTCATAACCCATTAAAAAATGCGTATCAGAGTTTTCAAGTGCTTGCATCTTCTCACCGATAAACTTAAACCCTGTCAGCGTTGATTCAGCTTCCATACCATAGGCCTCAGCCATTGTTTTAGCCATTTCACTACTGACAATGGTATTAAATATCTTCCCTTTTTCAGGCAACTTCCCTTGCGTTTTTAAGCTGCTGAGTAAATACTCAATAAAAATCGCCCCAGTTTGATTACCCGTTAAAAACTGATAAGACCCTCCGTGTTTAACCATTAAACCTAAGCGGTCTCCATCGGGATCAGTGGCAATCAGTAAATCAGCGTCGACTTGCTTACCAACAGCGATGGCTTTTTCAAACGCTTTTTCATCCTCAGGATTCGGACTTTTCACCGTCGAAAACTCAGGGTCAATCGTCATTTGTGATTTAACAGGATACACATCATAACCGTTTTCAGTTAAAATGCGAAGCCCTAAATCACGACTCGCACCATGTAAAGGCGTAAAAACAATTTTTAACGTCTTAGGCACATCTGGGTTTAATTGGATGCTGTTAACTTTATTTAAATACACATCATCAAGCGCCTTACCAACCATCGTCACACGTTTCTTTTTAAGACACACCTCAAATGGCATGCGTTCAATGTTAAACGGATCGTTAATCTCGTTAAAAAGCTTAATCAATGCTTCTGCCTTATCAGGCACAAGCTGACAACCCGTCTCATCATACATTTTAATGCCGTTATACTTAGGTGGGTTATGTGAAGCCGTGATCATGATGCCGCCAGCTGCTTGTAACGCCCGTACCGCATGCGATAACGCTGGGGTCGGTCTTAAGGCATCATAAAGATAACTTTTAATGCCCATCGCACTTAAAACTTCCACACAAACCTTCGCGAAAGCCTCAGATTTATACCGATTATCATGGGCAATGGCCACCCCTTGTTTTTTACTTTTCTTGTCTAAAGCCAATAAATAAAGCCCAAAACTTTTAACCGCTTTTTGAACGGTAAACCGGTTCATACGATTGGTCCCTGCGCCAATAATACCGCGCATGCCGCCCGTACCAAAAGATAACTCCTTATAAAACGCTTCTTCAATGTCTGAGTCGTTCATGCCCTTTAGTTCGCGTTTCAAATCATCATCCATACTTGGTTCTTGTAGCCATTTATCATAGACTTTTTTCATCTTTGACCACCCTTCTTTAACGAGCTTTCTATAATATAATAAGTCAACTTTTTTACAACAGTTGTATTATAGCTTACCCCACGTTTTTTTTCAACATGAAATTGGTTTTTCTAAATAATACAACCCATAAAAAAAGATCCCCACTTTCGTGAGGATCCGATGATTATTCTTCGTCTTGATCGATAAAGTCATTGCCTGGTTTCCAACCACAAGGCACAAGTTTGCCTGCGACTTCATTTTGAAAGACTTCAAGGCTTCTTAACACTTCATCTACATTGCGACCACCTTCACCGTGGTTCACATGGGCCGCTTTTAACACACCGTTAGGCGCAATGATGAATGTGCCTCGCCAAGCCACCCCTTTATCGGTATCTAAAATGCCATATGCCTCGGCAACTTCATGGGTATTATCACTGGCATGTGCGTGGTTCAATCTCCCTAAATCGCCAACCTCTTGCCAAGCAAGGTGTGAAAAGACTGAATCGGTTGACGCCGCAATCAGTGTGGCGCCTTTTGCTTCAAACTTTTCATTCAACTCATTAAACCGTTGAATCTCTGTTGGACAGACAAACGTAAAATCAAGTGGGTAAAAATATAGCACAACCCATTTGCCATCATCAAGCAATTGATCTAAACCAATGGAACCAAAACGCTCAGTGCCATGCCCTTCTGGTAACACAGCTTCCATATCAAACTTTGGTGCTGGACGTCCTACTTTCGCGCCCGTTACATAATATTCATTTTCAAATTTTTTCATTATGCCGCCTCCTTAAAATGTCATACGTGTATAATTGTAACGATTACAATTTTAAAACACAATTAATATACTCATCAAAATAAAAAAGGCACACCCTTAGCAGGTGTGCCTAGACATTACTTCATTGGTTTAATATTCCAAATCTCCTTGGCATAATCATTGATGGTTCGATCAGAAGAGAAATACCCACTCATCGCGATGTTGATGATCGCTTTTTGATACCAAAGCTTTTCATCTTTATAGACATCGTTTAAATGTTCATGAGCATGTGCATAAGCCCGTAAATCTTTTAAGACATAATACTGATCATCACCGGTTAGCTTTTGTTTGATTTCTTGGAACTCTTGCTTGCTCACACGGTCTAAAAAGCCATTGGTCAACTGTTCAACCACGGTGTTGATTTCGTTGTCATGTTTAAGGATTTCTTGTGGGTCATACGTCCCCTTGGCGGTTAACTCAGTGACTTCCTCGGCGTTCATACCAAAGATTTCAATGTTGTCATCCCCAACGAGTTCTGCAATTTCCACATTCGCCCCATCTAAAGTACCAATCGTTAAGGCACCGTTCATCATAAACTTCATGTTCCCCGTCCCACTGGCTTCTTTGGTCGCTGTTGAGATTTGTTCACTGATGTCGGTCGCTGGAATGATTTGTTCAGCATACGTCACGTTATAGTTTTCAACAAACACCACTTTTAAGTATTGATTGGTATCAGGATCCGCGTTGACTTTTTTAGCAATGGTATTGATTAATTTAATGATTTTTTTTGCATAGTGATACCCTGAGGCAGCTTTAGCCCCAAAAATAAACGTGTGTGGTTCATAATTTTTCTTAAAGGCCACATCTGATTTAAGACGGTTATACACCATCAAAATATGCAGCGCGTTCATCAACTGACGTTTATATTCATGTAGGCGTTTGATTTGCACATCAAAGATGCTGTGCGGATCGATCTCAATGCCTTGTTCTTCTTTAATGCGACTGGCCAACGCTTTTTTCTTTTCTAATTTAATGTCTTTAAGCTTTTGTTGAACGTCTTTATTGTGTATTTGGTCTTTAAATGCTTTTAGTTTTTCTAAGTCATATACCCAATCACCAGCATGTTTTTCAATAAGTTTTGTCAGTTCAGGGTTGATATGCGCACACCATCTGCGGTGGGTGATGCCGTTGGTTTTGCTGTTGAATTTTTTTGGATACAACTCATAAAAATCACGCATCTCATATTGCGTCAAAATCTCCGTGTGCAATCTCGCCACCCCATTGACACTAAAGGACCCTGCAATGGCAAGATGTGCCATGCGTACCTCACCGGCATCAATGATGGCCATTTTTCGCATTTTTTGATGGTCATTGTCCTTAGCTAACAACATCTCACAGAAACGTTTGTTGATCTCTTCGATGATTTGATAAATGCGTGGTAAGGTCGGTTGAATGTATGAACTTGGCCATTTTTCTAACGCTTCAGCCAGTAAGGTATGGTTGGTATAAGCACAGGTTTGTCTGGTAATATCCCACGCTTTATCCCATTCATAGCTGTATTCATCGAGTAAAATACGCATCATTTCTGGAATGATCAAGGTTGGATGGGTATCGTTGATTTGGAAAACGTGTTTCTCATGAAAGTTATCAAACGTTTTATGTTTATCATAATGACCTTTCATGATGCCTTGCACACCAGCTGAAGAGAAAAAATATTGTTGTTTAATTCTTAAAATTTTACCTTCTTTGGTGGTATCATCTGGGTATAAAAACCCACTAATAGAGCGAATTTCTTCATTATATTCAAACGCATGCATATCATCTGGATACACCTCAGTTGGTTCAGCGTTCCATAACCTTAATGTGTTAACCACACCGTTGTTATCACCAACAATTGGCACATCATAAGGCACCGCAGCGATTTGTTCATCTGGTTGATAAATGGCATTGCCATTTTCAAAGTAAACATCGCCACCAAATTTAACATGGACGGTTTCTTCTTCACGTCTAATTTCCCACACATACTCATCTTTTAACCAATCATCCGGTTTTTCAACTTGATAACCGTTTTGAATGTTTTGCTCAAAAAAGCCATAACGATAACGAATGCCGTTACCATGACCATTTAATCCTAAAGATGCAATGGAATCTAGAAAACAAGCCGCTAAACGACCTAGCCCACCATTACCGAGCCCTGCATCAACCTCTTTATGCTCAATGGCTTGTAAATCAAAGCCCATCGATTTAAAGCTGTCTTCTACCACATCTCTAATGCCTAAATTATATAGGTTATTGGTAATTAAACGCCCCATCAAAAACTCCATGCTGAAGTAGTGCAGACGTTTGCTATTTGATTCATGTAATGCCTGTTGATACACATGCCAGTTCTCAGCAATATAAGATTGCACAAGTTCACCAAGGACTAAATAACGTTCTCGATCGGTACTCTCCTCGACGTCCTTTACAAACTTGCGTTTCAAGGTTTTCTTAAATACATCTGTGAATGTTTCATGATCTTTAAATAATGATGACATACATTGGCACTCCTTTTTTTATCCGTCTAAATTTATAGGATGGTTAAATAAATCTCTAACATTTTTTGTGCTTGTGTGGCTAAAGAATAATCGCTTTTCATGGCGTGTTTAATCAGCACTTGCCAATCATCTTTATGGTTTTTAAACACGGCATAAGCATCTTCTAATCGGTCATACAGCGTCTCAGCATTATACGTGAAAAAAGTAAACCCATTCCCACTTTTACTGATCGGGTCAAAATCAAAAACCGTATCGGCAAGACCGCCAGTTTTTCTAACCAGGGGCACCGTGCCATATTTTAAGGCAATCATTTGTGCTAACCCACACGGTTCAACCCTAGAAGGCATTAAAAATAAATCAGCGCCTGCGTAAATATAGCCTGGTTCAGTGGCGTCATAGCCAATGTTCATGCTGACTTGTGCAGGAAATTGTGTCTCAATCGCTTTTAACGCTTCTATGTAGCTTTCATCACCCGTACCGAGCAACACAAACTGCATATCTTCATGGGCACTTAGCCATTTAGGCAAAGCCTCAATCACCAAATCAAAGCCTTTTTGTTCCGCAATGCGACTCACCATGCCAATCACAAACTTATTTAAACCCATCTCTAAGTGCATCTTCTTTTGTAAAAAGAGTTTGTTTTCGGTTTTACCAAACGGGTTTTGCCTGTCATAATTCGTCAGCAGTGTTTTATCACGATCAGGCGCGAAATGCGCTGGCAAACCGTTTAACACCCCATGGAAATCGCGTTCCCTTTTTTGAATGATTTCGGTTAAGTTTTTACCATAATACTCATATTTCAACTCATTGCGGTATGTCGGTGAGACCGTTGATAATTTGGTGGCGTGTTTGATGCCTGATTCTAAGAAATTAAGCGTGGTTTCTGTTGATTTAGGAAGTTGTAATTTCTCTAACAACCGTGGGTGACACACCCCTTGATAATCAATGTTATGAATGGTCATCACCGTTTTAGGTGGTACAGGCAAGTGATGTTTAATCAGCCGCGGTAATAAACCAGTATGCCAATCGTTTAAATGTAAAACATCAAATGGTTTTAGGTGTTTTAACACCGCAATCACAGCCAGTGAGAAAAACGCAAACCGTTCACAATCATCGTCATAACCATAGAGGTTTTCACGTTCAAAAAACTCAAAGTGTTCGATGAAATAAAACCGTACATTTTTTCTTATTAAGCTATATAATCTGATTTTATGTGGTTTACCATCAAAGGTAATGGTGTCGCTAAAATGATAGTGATAGGTTTCGTGATACGATTCTTTAACTGGTTTATAAAGCGGTAAAACAACATGCACATCGACGCCTTTTTGTGATAACGCTCTTGATAAGCCGTTGATCACATCGGCTAAGCCACCTGTTTTAACATATGGATAAGCTTCTGAGGCGACAAACAGCACACTTAAATCACTTTGGTCGGTTAAAATTTGTTCTTTTTGTGTGACAAACGGTTGATTGAGGGTGCCCTCAATCACGGTGTTTTCTTTGACGATGACGCCTTTGTCTAAAATGGCATAATCAATATGGGCGTTTCTTTCAACCACACCGTTACTCATCACCACCGAGTTTTTAATCACCGCGCCTTTTTTTACAACCACATCCCGGCCGATGATGCTGTTTTCAATATGAC